>CBDUDQ010000008.1:0-31942 GCA_965365985.1 uncultured Erysipelothrix sp.
ATTCGAATTGGGATTTAGATTCACCAATAAATAGACTCGTGAAAAATAATAGAATACTTAAAAGTGATAGTAAAAAAGAATGTTTGAAACCTTGTTTTTTTAGGCCGAATTTATTTTCTTTTAAAAAGAAATAAGAGAATAAAATTAAAAATAAGAATATAGAGTATGATAAAATTGAAGCATTTTTAAGAAAGTCTAAAGTATACTCGGCCACATTGGGCAACCCTTTAAAAAGGAAACGAATTGAAAAGAAATATCCATAATATTCGTGAATATTCATTTGAAAAAAATAGTAAGATGATATAAAGAATAATGTGATTAGTATCACAAGATTTGAAGTGAAAGATTTGAACTTTCTGTCTATGATGTATAGAATCCAAGACATAAAGAATGCGAATAAAATTGATCGTATTATGTAAAAGGGGTGGTTAAACAGACGGGTATCATAACAAAATATCAACTCGTACATGAACAGGGGTATAAAAAACAATAAGTAGCCGTGAAAGCGTATTCTTAGTGTCTTCATTCAACCACCTTTCTTATCTATTTTTATTGTATCATAAATGCAAGAAACTATACTAATATAGCGTGTTTAATGCTATGATAAGCCTAAGAAATGATAGAGGTATTTGTATGAAACGATTGTTTTGGTATTTAATGGGTTTAATGATTTTATCTTTAGGTGTGACCATAATAGTAAGCGCTAACTTAGGAGCTTCCCCATGGGACTTATTTACAGTCGCTTTGAGTGCAACAAGCAAACTTACTTTAGGTGTTTGTGTTGTTTTGATCCAAGCAGCTATGATTTTAGTAAGCAAGTTTTTGTTTAAAAAACCGCTAAATTTATACAGTATTATTCCTGCATTCATTCAAGGATTATTCATGGATTTTTTAATCATATTTGATTTTAACAGATTGGGTATCAATCCGTATTTAATGCTAGTTTTCGGTTCATTGTTGATAGCAATTGCGTTATCAATATATCCGTATCAAGGTTACAGTGCAAATGCAGTTGATGACTTTACATTAAATTTAAATAGAATAAAAAATGTCCGTTTGGGTTTAGCGAAAATCATCACTGATTTAATTCCTTTAATCATAATATTCCTTATGGGAGTGTTCCCACATCTGAGTAGTATCTTAGTTTATTTCCTTGTTCCGTTTTTTGTCGAGATGGTTGGGCGTGTCCCTTATTTCTCTAATCTTAAATCAGTTGACGCACTCAGAAGGGCCTAAAATTTGTGTTAAAAGAGCCTTAATTTCTAACTGTGTGGACTTGTAATTTTCATGGTTCATGTTATGATTTACTTATATTAAGAAAGCTTTAAATTGAAATACATTACGATACACATTTGATTAGAATGAGCACAAAGAGTTGCTTTGCAAATGATGATTGTTGTTTCAAGTTGAAAAGGTTTTTTCTTTTCATTCAATTGTCCTGCTCACGACTCGTTGCTATGGAGGGTTTTCTATGGAAAAAAACGATCGATTTGTATATTTGGATAACATTGATTTTGATGCGCATTTATTTCACGAAGGTACTTTCTATAAATCTTACGAATTTTTGGGTGCTCACCCTATAACATTAAACGGACAAAATTTTGTCCGTTTTGTTGTATGGGCCCCAAATGCAAAAGAATTATATTTATTTGGTGATTTCAACGAGTGGCATGAAACGTCTTTACCACTACATAAAGTAGAAGGAACGGGATTGTGGAATATTTGCGTAAAAGACGTCGAACAATTCGATGCTTATAAATATCGCATTGCCACTCATGACAATGAAATCAGAATAAAAGCCGACCCATATGCTTTCCACGCAGAAGAAAGACCCAAATCAGCCTCTAAGTATTTTGATATTAAAAATTTTAAATGGTCTGATCAGGCTTGGATTGATAAGAAAAAAGAAAAAAGCTCTCAAGCCAAACCGATGTCTGTTTATGAAGTTAATTTCTTGTCTTGGAAAATGAATGAGGATGGTTCCCACTATTCTTATAGACAACTGGCAGATGAGCTCATCCCTTATGTTGTTAAGATGGGATACACCCATTTAGAAGTGATGCCAATCATGGAACATCCATTTGATGGTTCATGGGGTTATCAACAAACGGGTTATTTCGCACCCACAAGTAGATATGGAACACCTGAGGATTTTATGTACTTTGTTAATGAGTGCCATAAAAAGGGATTGGGTGTCATATTGGATTGGGTACCTGTTCATTTCTGTAAAGATGATCATGGATTGGCTCGATTTGATGGGTCACATTTGTTTGAATCAGAAGATTACGTTAAAAGAGAAAATACTCAATGGGGAACGTTAAACTTCGATTATTCAAAACCAGAAGTATTGAGTTTTTTAATTTCAAATGCTATTTATTGGCATGATTATTTCCATATTGATGGACTTAGAATCGATGCTGTCGCATACATTCTGTATTTAGATTTTACTGGAAATGATCTAAAAAATAAATATGGGGGACGTGAAAATCTTGAGGCAGTTGAATTCCTTAAGAAATTAAATGATGTCGTATTCACAATGTATCCAGATACTTTGATGATGGCAGAAGAATCTACAGCTTGGCCAAAGGTAACGGGTGATGTTTCCGATGGCGGTCTTGGTTTCAATTATAAATGGAATATGGGCTGGATGAATGACATACTAGAATATATGAAAACAGACCCAATATTTAGAAAAGGGAATCAGCATGCACTGACTTTTCCTTTAACTTATGCATTTTCTGAAAATTATATCTTACCGTTAAGTCACGATGAAGTGGTTCATGGTAAGAAATCATTGTTAGATAAAATGCCTGGGACCTATGAGGAAAAGTTTGCCAATCTACGTCTTTTATATCTTTACATGTATGCTCATCCAGGAAAAAAACTACTTTTTATGGGTGGTGAGTTTGCTCAGTTCATCGAATGGGATGAGTGGTCAGGTTTGGATTGGAATTTATTAGACTATGACTTGCATCTTAGAATGCAAACATTTGTAAGAGAACTGAATCAGTTCTACAAACAAGAACCATGTTTATTCGAAATCGATAACTCTTTTGATGGTTTCGATTGGGTAGAACATACAAACAGTGATGAAAGCATTTTGATATTTGAAAGAATGAACCATAATAATGAACGCTTAATCTGTGCTTTTAATTTTACACCGGTAGTGCGCAATTCGTATCCAATCGGGGTAAAAGAAGAAGGGAAATATAAAATTCTTCTGAACAGTGATCACAAACGATTCGGTGGTGAAACACCAAGAATTAAGACATACACTTCAAAGGCAAACGCTCGAAATGAAAGAGAGTTTTCGATTGATGTTGATTTACCACCATTGGGTGGCGTATTCATAAAATTAATTAAATAGGAAAAGAGGAGATTCATATGATTGAAAATAAAGTTGTGGCGATGCTTTTAGCAGGTGGTCAGGGATCACGCTTAAAATCATTGACTAAAAATATTGCCAAACCTGCCGTACCTTATGGTGGGAAGTACCGTATAATTGATTTTGCTTTGAGTAATGCCGCGAATTCAAAAATACCAAATATTGGTATTTTGACCCAATACAAACCTTTCAAATTAAATACACATATTGGGATTGGTTCTGCTTGGGACTATGACAGAAATGTTGGGGGTCTTAGAATTTTGCCTCCTTTCACTTCTGAAGATGGGGGCCGATGGTATACCGGAACCGCCAATGCTATATTTGAAAACATTGATTACTTGGATGAAATAAATCCAAATTATGTTTTAATCTTGTCAGGGGACCATATATATAAAATGGACTACAATGTTTTATTGGAAGAACATAAAATGAAGGGTGCTGATGTCAGCATTGCTGTTATGAAAGTACCTTGGGATGAAGCGTCTCGATTTGGTATTTTGAATGTTGATGAAGAAGATAAAATTGTTGAGTTTGACGAAAAACCAGAGAATCCAAAAAATAATATGGCTTCAATGGGAATTTATATGTTTAACTGGGATGTCTTAAGAGAATATTTAATCTCAGATAATAAAGATCCTGAAACAAATCATGACTTCGGTCAAAACATTCTTCCAAAAATGTTAGAAGATGGCAAGGAAATGTTTGCTTGGACATTTGATGGTTACTGGAAAGATGTCGGTACTGTCAAGAGTTTCTGGGAGTCGAACATGGATTTACTCGATGAAACTTGTACATTAAATTTATATGATAAAAACTGGAGAATTTATACCAGATCGAAAAATTTGCCACCTCATTATGTAGGGAAAGATACAAACATAAAAAATGCACTCATCAATGAAGGGTGTATTGTTGAAGGAAATATTGATCACTCAGTGCTTTCCTCAAATGTCCGCATTGATAAAGGGGCTTTGGTTCATAATTCAGTTATTTTGTCTGATTGTATCATTGAATCTGGCGCGATCATTCACAATGCCGTGGTTGATGAAGGCATTACCGTAAAAGCAAATACCATTATCGGAAAAGCAGATGATACATGCATCTATTTAGTTTCTGAAGATGGCATAGAAGTGGAGGAGTAAAAGACACTATGAAAAACACTATCGGAGTTATTTTAAGTAGAGTGGCGGATAAACCATTTGGTTCTTTATGTCTCAATAGACCATCTTATATGCTTCCTTTTGCTGGAAGATACCGTTTAATAGACTTTACAATTTCAAACATGGTTAATTTTAACATTGAAACTATTGCTTTATATACGGGTGAAAAAACACGCTCAGTGATGGATCACTTGGGCGATGGAAAACCTTGGGGTCTTAACAGAAGATTCGCTGGAATTCATTTATTCTCTCCAAGCTATGGGGATGATCCACTAAAAAGAACCGATCAAATCAGTCAGATATTCAGTACTTTACCGTTCTATATAGAAATGAGAGAAGAATATGTATTGATTGTTGATCCAAATATGATTGCTAAAGTTGATCTTGATTTAATGTATGAGCAATTCATTGAAGAAGATGCTGATATTACATTGGTATACAAAAAAAGAAGTGAATCAAAAGGAAATTACTTAAATGACCATAAGATTCATATTAATGGCGAAGGCGTCCTTGAAAACATTGGATTAAACTTAGGAACCGAAGATGATTTTAACCAGTTTTTGGGTATGGGTCTCATTAAAAGAGATGCATTGGTTAAATTGGTAAAAACTGCAAGAGAGCGAAGAAATGCCAGTACACTTCAAGAAGCAATCTTGACTCAAAAAGAAAACTTTAAAATTAACTTTTTCGAACATACAGATTATTTAGAAAGCATCAGAGACCTTGAGTCTTATTACAAAGTAAGCATGGATTTATTAAACTCAGACACATATCACAGATTATTTTTTGAAAAGGGTCTTGTTTATACGAAATCAAAAGACGAACCCCCTACTATATACAGAGAAGATGCCAAAGTTGAAAATAGTGTCATTGCCAATGGTTGTGTCATTGAGGGAACTGTCATTAATTCTATTTTATTTAGAGGTGTTAAGGTCGGCAAGGGTTCAGTTGTAAAAGACTCAGTACTCATGCAAAAATCAGTAGTTTGTGATAATTCAACTGTCAGAAATACCATTCTTGATAAAAAAGCTGTGGTGGCAGATGGTGTCATATTAAGTGGCAGCCGCAATCTACCGTTTGTTTTACGCAAAGAAGCTTTTGTAGGGAAGGATTGATTTGATGAAAATATTATATGCGGCGTCTGAAAGTGCCCCATTTATGAAAACCGGAGGACTTGCCGATGTGGCAGGTTCTTTGCCGCTTGCCTTAAAAAAAGAAGGGCATGATGTTCGCGTTGTGATGCCATTGTATTCTAAAATAGATGAGAAGTACAAAAGAAACATGACTCATTTAGGTCATTTCTTTGTCGATTTGAATTGGCGTCACCAATATGCAGGTGTTTTCTCCCATGATTTAGATGGGGTTACATATTATTTTATTGATAATGAATATTATTTTGACAGAGCTTCAGCTTATGGTGAAGTGGACGATGGAGAGCGCTTTATTTTCTTCTCTAAAGCAGTCGTTCAATTGATGAAATTTCTTGATTTTCAAGCGGATATTGTTCATGCCAACGATTGGCATACAGGACTGGTACCACTCTATATTAAAGATTTCGCAAGAGGCGATTCTTTCTATCACAATATGAAGTCTGTATTCACAATTCATAACATGAAGTATCAGGGTATTTTTTCAGCTTCTATTTTAAGCGAAGTCGCTTCTTTATCATATGAATATTTTCATGAATACGGTTTAAAATATTATGATAATATCAATATGATGAAAGGTGGCATCGTATATTGCGACTTATTAACCACTGTTTCACAAACTTATTCTGAGGAAATAAAATCTTCTTATTTTGGAGAAAATCTAGAAGGTGTGATACAAGCAAACTCATACAAACTCCATGGTGTTGTGAATGGCATTGACTATGAAAAATTCAATCCAAAAACGGACCCTAATATTGATTTTAACTACACAATTAAAAAGTTGGATATAAAAGTGAAAAATAAAATGGCTTTACAAGAAAGATACAATCTTCCTGTAAATCCCGATATCCCAATGATCGGAATGGTGACCAGAATGGTTGCTATGAAAGGTTTGGATTTAGTGGTCCGCATTCTTGATGAATTATTACAAGAAAATGTCCAGTTTGTAATGTTGGGTACAGGAGATCATGAATATGAAGCTGCGTTCAAACACTTCGAATATGCTTATCCTGATAAGGTCGCTTCAAGAATTTATTTTAATGAAGCGGAGTCTCATAAAGTCTATGCTGGTGTTGATTTGTTCTTAATGCCCTCACTCGCCGAACCATGTGGTATCTCACAACTCATCTCACTTAGATATGGTACTGTACCACTCACACGTGAAACAGGAGGATTAAAAGATACGATTCTTCCTTATAATCAATTCACAGGAGAGGGAAATGGTTTCAGCTTTAGAAATCAAAATGCTCACGAATTATTATATAAATTAAAAGATGCTTTATACATTTATCAAGATAAAAATATATGGGAAGCTCTAATGCGATCAGGCATGCAATCTAAAAATGATTGGGAGGCTTCTTCTAAAGAATACATCAGATTATACAATCAGATAGCTTAAGGAGATTTTATGACTACAAACCAAGAAACATTAAAACATGAGTTTTTAAAAGAATTACACCGTACATCAGGGAAGCGACTTGAAGACAGCGATGATAATGAGCGATACCGTGCACTGGGTAATCTTTTAAAAGGGCTTATTGGTGACATGTGGTCTATGCAAAAAGAAAATAATAAAGATAAGAAACAGGTTTATCTTTTATCAATGGAGTATTTAACCGGAACCTTTACTAAAAAGAATCTCAACTATTTAAGAATGTATGATCAAGTTGAATCCATGATGGAAGACTTGGGCATCTCTTTGGAAAATGTTCTAAAAGAAGAAAAAGATCCTGCACTTGGAAATGGTGGTTTGGGTCGTATTTTAGGTGCGTTCTTGGATTCTTTGGCAACACAAGAAGTTCCGGGACATGCATATGGACTGCGCTACAGTAAAGGTTTGTTTAGACAGGTGATTACTGATGGAAAACAAACTGAATTGGCAGATCCTTGGTTGGCAAAGAAAAACATATGGCAATTTAAAAGAGAAAACGAATTTTATGAAGTGCGTTTTGGAGGATACATTGATGTGGCGGGTAGAGGATCAGTCCTTGATTTTAAACATGTTAATTATGAATCCATTAAAGCGGTACCCTATGATATTCCTATTTTAGGCTATCAATCAGCTACGGTAAATACTTTGCGTTTGTGGTCAGCGGAGTCATTTAAAGATCTAAGTTTTTACGACTTTTCAGTTGGTGATTTTGATAAGAGCTATCGCTCAGTAAATCATGCGAATGCCATTACCGCATTTTTATATCCAAGTGATCACAATGAAGCAAGTAAAATTTTAAGATTAAAGCAAGAATATTTTTTAGTCTCATCAAGCATTCAAGATATTGTTCATAAATATAAAATGAGTGGTAAACCAATCTCTGAATTTTCAAAATTTGTTGCAATACAGATTAATGATACGCATCCTGTTTTAGCAATTCCTGAATTAATGAGGTTATTGATGGATGAATATGAACTCACATGGGAACTTGCCTGGGAAATCACGCAAGAAGTTTTTGCTTTCACAAACCACAACACTGTATGGGAATCTATGGAAGAATGGGATGAACAACTCTTTAGAAATCTTTTACCTAGAATGTGGATGATAATAGAAGAAATTAATTATCGTTTTATTTATTTATTACACATCGAAAAAGAGCTTACTCATCCGGATTTGTGGGAGAGATATTCTATTATTGATAATAATAAAGTTTATATGATTCGTTTGGCTGTTGTAGGTTCACATAGCATCAACGGTGTATCACAGGTTCATACTGAATTATTAACCCAATCTATATTGAAAGATTTTTATGACGTTTTTCCGGAGAAATTTAATAATAAAACAAACGGTGTTGATCATCGTAAATGGTTATTAAAGGCAAACCCCGATTTGAGTATTTTAATTAATGAATTAATAGGATCTCGTTTTATATGTGATTCAAAAGATCTTAAGAAACTGTTAGCTTATGAAAATGATGAACTTGTAAAAGAACGCATCGCCAAGATTAAATTTGATAATAAAGTCAAATTAAGCAAACATATTTTAGAGAAATACCACATTAAGTTGAATCCATACTCAATTTTCGATGTTCAAATCCATAGAATACATGAAAATAGAAGACAATTATTAAATATTTTCTACGTTATGGATCTTTACGATCAACTCAGAAAGAATCCAAACCTAGATGTGACACCTCGAACCTTTATATTTGCAGGTAAAGCAAATCCAGATTATTATATTGCCAAGGAAGTCATCCGTTTAATTGTTCGATTATCTAATGTAATCAACCATGACATCAGTATAAAAGATAAGATTAAAGTAATTTTTTACGAAAACTTTGATGAAGATGCGGCAGAAATGATCATTCCGGCTGCTGATGTGAGTGAACAACTTTCAACAGCAAGACAAGAAGCGTCGGGTACTGGTAATATCAAAGCCATGATGAATGGCGCAATTTCATTGAGTACACTCAATGGTGCGCACAAAGAAATTCGTGAGGTCCTGACCCAAGAGAATATGATTCTGTTTGGAATCGGTACCCCTGAAATCGCGAATTATAAAAATCAGGAACCATACAGTTCTAAAGCAATTTATCATCAAGATGCAGTGATTAAAAACATCATGGATCAACTGGTTGAAGAAGCTGATTTTTCTTCTATATTTGATGTTTTATATAAATATAATGATGCGTATTTCATATTACGCGATTACAAAGATTATAAGTTAGCTCAAGAGAAAATTGGACATCTTTATCGCAATAGAAATAAATGGAATGAAATGAGTCTCATTAACATTGCGCATTCTGGAGATTTTTCTGCTGATGTTTGCGTAGAACAATATTGCGAAGAGATTTGGAAATTGAATAAGGGGATAGAATAATGGATTATGCAATTGTAAGTAAAAAACTAGGATGTTTTTATCATAAAGATAAAACCGAGTTTCGTGTGTGGTCACCTTTAAAAGAGAATATTATTTTACACTTATATAAAGATGCAAACACAATTCAACGAGATGCTTTTTTGATGGAAAAAAACCACGAGGGCATTCATGAATTGACTCTTGAAGGAGATCTAGAATCTCAGTTCTATACATATTTAGTCGATGGTAATGTTGAGGTCACTGATCCTTATTCACGCGCATCATCCATAAATTCTCAAAGAAGTGCCATCATTGATATGACTCTTTCAAATCCAGAAGGTTGGCTACAACACAAACTGCCAGAAGAAACACACCCTGTTGATTCAATCATCTATGAAATGCATATTAAAGATTTTACTTATGATCACAGATCGGGTGTGGAAAATAAAGGAAAGTTTTTGGGTGTCATTGAAAAAGGAACAAAGTTTAAGGATGTAGCAACCTCAATAGATCACTTATTGGATTTGGGTATAACACATGTACATCTTTTACCAGTTTATGATTTCTTAACGGTCAAAGAAGATTTAGAGTATTTTTCAGTGGATGTTAACTATAACTGGGGCTATGACCCCGAATTATATAATGTGGTAGAAGGCTCTTATTCAAGCAATCCGGAGCTTCCAGTTAACCGCATCATCGAGCTCAAAGAGATGATTATGGGACTTCATGAAGTTGGCATCAAAGTGGTTATTGATGTAGTTTATAATCACACATATCGTGGGGGGACGTCTAATTTTGAAGTTCTCATGCCGGGTTACTATTATAGAATGGACGAAAATGGGAATTTTTCTAACGGCTCAGGTTGTGGAAATGAATTGGCTTCTGAGCGAAACATGGTGCGTCAATTTATCTTTGATTCTGTCATGTATTGGGCAACAGAATTTAAAGTAGATGGATTCCGTTTTGACTTAATGGCTCTTACTGACAGAACAAGCATTAAGATGATTGTTGATGGACTCAATGCATACAGACCAGGAATTTTAGTTTATGGAGAGCCATGGACGGGGGGCTATACAACCCTTCCAGAACTTGAAATGACCCGTAAAGGATCACAAACAGATCTTGGCGTTGCGTTTTTCAATGACGGCTTTAGAGATGCAATAAAGGGCGACAACAATGGTATCGGACGCGGTTTCGTTCAAGGCAATGGTAAATTTAAAAGACAAACTCAAGTGGGTATTACGGCTTCGCTTCATTATGCTGATTTAATGATAGGTTTTACTCGTAATCCAAAAGAAACAATCAACTATATTAATGCGCACGATGACCTCATCATTTATGATAAGTTTAAACGATCAAATCCCACTATGAATGAATTCGATTTAGAGAGAATGAATAAACTTGCCTTCGGTATTTTATTCACCTCTCAAGGCATCCCTTTCATTCATTCAGGAAACGAGTTTTTGAGAACTAAATACATGATACCTAACACTTATAATAAACCTGCTAGTATCAATAACCTAGATTGGTCTTTAAAAAAGAAAAATATAAATTTCTATAATTACTTCAAAGATTTAGTTGCTTTACGAAATGAATATCCAGAATTGCGATTAAGAGAAACAAAAGAAATTGAAGAAAAAATAAAAATTATTGACAACTGGCATGATGACTTAGCCATCACTTATACGATTTCTAAAGACGAAGACAGATTTTTATTGGTTATACACAATGCTAACCATCATGATGTGAAGTTATATAAGAGTTCTATTTTCACACATTTAGAAAATAATTATGAAAGTTTAAAAGAAAAATTGGTTGTTCATAGGATATTTACTGCTGATGGAATGATTAGAGAAGACAATAAAATTTACGAATTTGAGAAAATAATTATCGGACATCGATCAACAGAAGTTTATGAATTACATTTTGAAGATGTTGGATTGAGTAATAATGTTTAGGTTTAAAAATTAGAAATCGAGGGCTGATACTATGAAAAAAGAACTCACAATCATTCAGATGAACGATACACACGGTTATATAGAATCCCACTGGGAACTTTTTTGGGATGGCGCATTCGCACAATATAAAAAAGCAGGTGGCTATGCACGCATCGCCACCTATCTAAATACTGTCAGAAAAGAAAAAAACAATCATGTTTTATTTCTTGATGGGGGTGATACTTTTCATGGGACACATCCAGTTGTCAGTTCTAAAGGTGAAATATTGATTGATTTGCTCAATGATTTAAAACCAGATGCCATGAGCGCTCATTGGGATTTTGCTTATGGACCCAAACAATTTAATCATCTTCTTTCTCAATTAACTTATCCCTTACTTGCCATTAATTGTTATGACAAAGAAACTGATGAACTTGCCTATGATCCCTATATCATCAAAGAAATAAACGGTCTTAAAATTGCCATCATCGGCATCGCCGCAAACATCATCGATAAGGGGATGCCAAAACACTTCAGTGAAGGCCTTTACTTTACTTTAGGAAATGAAGAATTACCTGAAATAATTAAAGAAGTAAAAGATCAAGAAGCGGACTTGGTTGTAGTTTTATCTCATCTTGGTTTTCCCCATGAGGTGAAACTGGCAAAAGAAGTATCTGGAATCGATATATTATTGAGTGCACACACGCACAATCGACTGTATGAACCCCTTGTGGTTAATGATGCAATCATCATCCAATCAGGTTGCCATGGTTCTTTTTTAGGCCATCTAGATTTGGTTATCGAAGATAAAAAAATAGTAGAATTTAAACATCACCTTCAGGTATTAGACCAATCAATTGATGAAGACAGTTTAATGAAAAAGAAAATTGATTCACTGTTAATAGAAGAACATAAAATATTCAATGAAGTTTTAGGGAAAACAAATACAGACTTAAATAGAAATACGATTCTTGAATCAACGATGGATAATTTTCTTTTATCTGCGATGATTGATTATTCTGGTGCTCAGATTGCTTTTTCAAATGGATGGCGTTATGGTGCTCCCATTCCAAAAGGTGATATTACCCTTAATGACTTATGGAATATCATTCCTGTGAATCCTGTTTTAGAAACAGTAGTTTTAAGTGGTCAAGAGCTTTGGGATATGATGGAGGAAAACTTCACAAGAACTTTTGCGGATGATGCCTATAATCAAATGGGCGGTTATGTAAAGCGGGCAATGGGTATAAACCTTTATTTCAAAATAGAAAATCCACCAGGACAACGCATTCAGCGTTTCTTTGTTGGGGGACAATTAATTGATAGAGATAAAGATTATGATGTTGTATTTGTTACGTCACAAGGGGTGCCACTCAAATATGGCCACTCAAGAACTTCCCTGGATATCAAAGCCATAGATGCATTAGAGAAATATCTTGTAAGACACAAAGCAATATCTGCTGATTTATGTGGTAGCATTGTTGCAGTGTAAAGGGGAATGGAATGAACTTAATAGAAGATGTTAAAGATGAGGTAAGAATGTTTCTGTCTGGAAAAACAGTGGATGCATTGTTCCCATCTTTGGTCTATTTTATAACAAACTCTTTTTTCGGTTTAAAAATCGCAGTAATTGCCTCATTGAGTGTGGCGGGATTCTTCACCGTTAAAAGACTGATAAATAAAGAAACAATTTTGTATGCATTGAGTGCAATTGTAGGAGTGGGCATCGCTGCGGGATTCGCGCTGGTTGCAGACAGCGCTTCTAATTATTATATCCCCTCACTGATAAACAGTGCAGTATCTTTCATTGTGACTGTGATCAGTGTCTTGATTGGGCGTCCACTGGCAGCGCTGGTAAGCCATGTTTCAAGAGGATGGACTTTTAAATGGTTTATGCGAAAAGATATTAAACCAGCTTACCGCGAAGTCAGTATTGCCTGGGCAATATTGTTTTTGATTCGTTTTATGATTCAATGGCAATTATACCAATCGGGAGATGTTACTACCTTAGGTTGGGCAAGTTTTGTACTTGGGCTTCCAGCCACAATATTCGTATTAATACTCACTCTTATTTATGGAGTATGGAGATTGAAGAAATTGGGTGGTCCTGGCATTGATGAATTTGATGCGAATAAAGAACCCCCTTATTTGGGTCAACGAAAAGGATTTTGATAAATTATCCTGTACTTTTAATTAAGTATGGGATTTTTTTTAATGGAATACGAAAAAACAAAAGATTTAATATAGTGATATAAAAACTCCGATTGTGTTCGATTTTTATCCAATCACCATTATATTGAACAGTTTGCGCTATAATTGACCTCAGTTGTGGTATAATTCTAATGATAATCACGTAAATTGAACGTTGGAGGCACTCTATGAGCAAAAATATTAAGTTACATGTAAGTAATATAAACAAATCATTTGAAGATAAGGTCATTTTAGAAGACATCAGTTTTGATGTTTATGAAGGAGAATTTCTGAGTATCTTAGGACCATCAGGATGTGGTAAAACAACTTTACTTCGCATTCTTATTGGACTAGAACAACAAGATGTTGGGAAAATCATTATAGAAGGAAAAGATATATCCTTAAAGGAACCGCATGAACGCGGAATGGGCATCGTCTTTCAAAACTATGCACTTTTCCCAAATATGTCAGTTTTAGATAATGTTCAATATGCTTTAAAACTTGATCCTAAAACTAAAAAAGATGCTGAAAAAATTGCAAGAGAAACTTTAGACATGATTGGCATGAGTGATCAGCTCAATAAAAAACCATCACAACTTTCTGGGGGACAACAACAACGCGTTGCCATTGCCAGAACTTTAGCTCTAAATCCTTCAATAATTCTTTTAGACGAACCCATTTCAGCACTGGATGTTACTAACAGAGAAATCATGAAAAAAGAACTAAAATCCATTCAATCTAAATTTGAGGCAACCATGATTTATATCACTCATGAACAAGAAGAAGCGTTCTTCTTAAGTGATCGAATCATGGTAATGAGTGATGGAAAGATTGAACAATTGGATACACCACAAAATATCTATGAAAATCCAGCCAATCCATACATTCGCAGTTTTGTGAATGATCATTTAGATCTTAAATTTGAATCTTTACTAAAGAGTACAGGCCGTACATATCATGAAGAATAGATCAATCAAACTATCTAAGATATTGGTTTTTGTATTCCTAGGGATTACCGTTGTCTTGCCTTTGGGGGCACTGATATTCACAATCTCTTTTGATGATATTAAATCAGTATTCAGTTCTGCACAATTCTTGCCAATGCTTAGAAACTCTATAACAGCAACTTTACTGGCAACCATTTTATCGGTGGGTCTGGCATTTATTTTTGCTTGGACCATCAACCGTTCTAATATGAAATTCAAATCAGTTTTTACAGTATTATTTACTGTCCCGATGTTGATTCCTTCGATTTCTCACGGAATGGGATTGGTTTTATTATTTGGTGACAATGGATTGTTTACTAATCTATTGGGCATCAATATCGGTTTATATGGATTTACCGGAATCGTAATTGGATCAATTTTGTATTCTTTCCCAGTCGCATTTCTTTTGTTAAATGATATCTTTCGTTATGAAGACTACACTGCTTATGAAGCAGCACAAGTTTTGGGACTTAATCGATTCCAACAATTCCTAACCATCACACTTCCAAACATGAGAACTACTTTAATATCAACTTTGTTCGCTGTGTTTACAATGGTTTTTACTGACTATGGTGTGCCACTGATTGTAGGGGGTAAGGTCATGACTTTACCGGTATACATGTATCGAGAAGTTATCGGACTTTTAAATTTCTCTAAAGGTGCTGTAATTGGAGTCATTCTTTTATTGCCTGCGATAGTCGCATTTATCATTGATATTCGTCACCAAGAACAACAAAATACATCAACCTTAACCAAAGCCTATAAGATTCACACTAACAACTTAAGAGATACAGTTGCTTTTGTCTTGTGTGCTTTTGCCGTAATATTGGTATCGTTGCCAATATTCACATTTATATTCTTGTCTTTTGTTAAACAATACCCACTTGATTTTAGTTTCTCACTCATTAACATTAAAAGGGCTATGGAAATTGGATTGAATTCCTATCTGTTGAACTCATTCACCATTGCTTTGGTGACCGCCTTAGTTGGAATGTGTACAACTTACTTTACTGCATATTTAACAGCCAGAAGTAAGCGAAGTTTCTCAAACCTCAGTTTACACTTAATTTCAATGTTATCATTGGCCATTCCTGGAGTCGTTTTGGGTCTGTCTTATGTGCTTTTCTTTAAAGGAACATTCTTATATCAAACACTTTTAATCCTCGTCTTGGTAAATATTGTTCACTTTTTCGCTTCGCCATATTTACTGGCCTACAATGCACTTCGAAAATTTAATCATAACTTAGAAGACATTTCATTGAGTCTTGGTATCCCATCATATAAAATGTTATTTGATGTTTATATACCCAGTACCAAAGAAACCATTGTTGAAATTTTCTCATATATGTTTGTCAATGCCATGGTCACGATTTCTGCGGTAAGCTTTTTAGCCAACCTTAAGAACATGCCATTATCCATGTTAATACCTCAACTGGATTCTCAGTCCATGGTTGAAGTAACTGCTATTGTTTCAGTGGTTATATTATTGGTAAATATATTTGTAAAAGTATGCGTATATTTTGTTAAAAAGAGTATGAATAAGGAGCTTGTTTAATATGTTAAGTTTAGAAAAGTTTAATAGTTTAGTAGAATTAGAAAAAAATGGAAAAATTAGCCTCTCTGATTTGAATTTACTTGAGCCATACAAAATAAAGCGTGCGGTATTTTTCGCTGCTGGCTTTGGATCGCGCTTGGTGCCATTAACGTTAGAGAAACCAAAACCTTTGATTGAAGTCAATGGAGTTAGAATGATTGACACTTTATTGGATGCGGTATTGGATTTGGGAATTGACGACATTACGATCGTCCGTGGCTACAAAAAGGATAAAATGGATGTCTTACTTCAAAAATATCCAATGATTAAGTTTGTCGACAATGATTTGTATAATGAAGCCAACAACATTTCATCTGCTCTTATGGTTAAAGATTTATTTGAAAATACTTTAGTCTTAGAATCTGATCTTATTTTATATAACACAGATGTCTTAAGTAAGTATGCTTACGAATCTCATTACTTGGGCGTGAAGATGGCAGTAAGTGATGACTGGTGTTTTAAAACAAAAGACTTAAGCATTCAGTCTGTTCATATTGGCGGAGAAGACGTTTACCAAATGGTAGGGATTTCCTATTGGAACCAAAAAGATGGCCTACAATTATCAGAAGATATAGAAAAGACCTATTCTAAGGAAGATGGCAAAAGTAAATATTGGGACGAAGTCATGTTGGTCGATTTTAAAGAAAATTACGAAGTTAAGGTTAAACCCATCCAATTTGAGGATATCATTGAAATTGATACTTACGATGAACTAAAAGAAATTGATCAAACTTATCAATAAAAAGGAGCATTTATGAAAAAACTATTTATTTCACTGGTTATTTTGGCAGTGATTCTAGTCGTTTTGGTAACCAAACAAGACGAAGACACCATCATTGTTTATGCCAGCAGTGAGCAATTTAGAAACGACGAAATGCAAATACAACTCAATGAACGGTTTCCAGATAAGAATGTTCGGGTAATGTATACTCCAACCGCAAAAGCGGCAGCGAAACTCTCAGTAGAAAAAGAGGGCACGGATGCTGATATTATTGTGGGCTTGGAAACATCTTATATGGAAAAAATCATTGATTCCTTGGCCGATATTTCAGCTTATTCAGATTTGGATTATTTGGATGAACTTAAACCCGAAAATCAAAACAATAAATTTGTTGTTTGGGAACGTCAAGCAGGTGCATTCATTGTGAACACTGCTGTTTTAAAAAAACATAACTTAGAAGCACCCAAGACTTATGAGGACTTACTTAAACCAGAATACAAAGACCTCATCGCGATGCCCGATCCCAAATCAAGTGGTACAGGATACTTCTTTTTTAAGAATCTTGTGAATGAGCGCGGAGATCAAGGGGCTTTGGATTATATTGACGCATTATCAAATAACGTTAAACAGTTTACAGAGTCAGGTTCAGGTCCAATTAAACTATTAAACCAAGGTGAAATTGCCGTGGGATTGGCTTTAACATTCCAGGCTGTAAACCATATTAATAAAGGTTTGCCATTTGAAATTATTTTTCCAGAAGAAGGATCACCATTTTCACTGACAGGAACTGCTCTTGTTAAGGGAAGAGAAAATGATCCTGATATCGTTGAGGTGTTTGAGTTCATTGCCAATGAATTCATCGTTTATGATAAAACTTATTTTACGCCTGAACAGATTTTTAAAGATCAAGAAAATAATATTGAGAATTATCCAACAAAAATTAAATATGCTGATATGACAGGTATTGATAGTATTGAAGAAAAAGAACGTCTTCTAGCAATCTGGAAATACTAAAATATTAGAAAAGAGGAAATTTTATGAATCAAAAACAATTTGATGTATTGCTGTATTTATATAATTCGAAATCAGAAAAATTATCACAAAGAAAAATTGCGAATGATCTTAAGATTTCTTTGGGTATTGTCAATAAATCATTGGCAGAACTCGAGCAACTCGAATATATTGATTCTAATTATGAAATTTTAGAATCAGGAATTCATGCACTTGAACCTCATAAAGTTCAAAGGGCTGTCTTTTTCGCAGCTGGATTTGGAGAACGTTTGCTTCCGGTTACACTTAATACTCCGAAAGCACTCCTTAGAGTTAATGGGAAAAGAATCATTGATAACAGTTTAGATGCTTTAATTTCTTTGGGTATTACTGATATTACGATTGTAAGAGGCCACTTAAAATCTCAATTCGATGAACTTTTAAAGGACTATCCAAGCATCAAGTTTATTGATAATGATTTATTCAATGAAACAAAAAATATTTCCAGTGCGTGGTTGGCTCGAGAACTTTTAGCTGATGCTTATATCATTGAATCAGATTTAATTTTATGGAATCCGAATTTATTGTCTAAATATGAATATCGCAGTGCATACTATGGAAAAAAAGTAGAAGTATCACAGGATTGGTGTTTTGAAGTAAAATCAGGGATCATCAATAAAGTTAAAGTGGGTGGTGTCAATGTTTACGAAATGGCAGGCATCTCCTATTGGAGTGCACAAGATGCCATCCAATTAAAGAAAGATATCGATACTGTTTATCACCAACCTGGTGGTTTGGAGAAATATTGGGATGATGTTCCTTTAAAAGTATTTAAGGATCATTATAAAGTAGCGTTGAATGAATGCAACGATAGTGATATTATAGAGTTGAACACGTACAGACAGTTGAAATCTCTGGACGCAATCTATAATACATAAAAGGAGGCATGTCGAATGATCTTATTTTACTATTCAGTATTAATTTTGTTGATATTCGGATTCATTTATTTAATGTATCAACGCAGCCACGAAAGAAATATGGATAAGGAAATGTACTATGATAGAAATGAGACGAGAAGAAAAGTATCAAAACTGAATACAGCTCAACTTGATGACATTGAATATCAAAGAACGCACGATACTTCTAATTTTGAGCGAAACAGAAATCTTCCAAAGAAAAAATCAATGAAAGATATCATCGCTGAATTATTGGAACTATAAAAAAAGAGGCAGCCATTGTTTAATGGCTGCCTTTAATAATTAGTGTTGAACACCGGATATAAATACACAAGATCCAGTTAATAAATCTTTGAATTACTAATAAATCTAACTTGTCTTTTCAGTACTAATAAATCTCAAACATACTAATAAATCTGCATAATTACTGATTAATACCTTCATTGCTTTTTAAAACAAATCTTTAAGAATCATGCTCCGGTGTTCAACCACCTATAATATATCAGTGATACCGCTTACAGTCAAGTTTGATGCTTAATAATAATCTTCTTGCACTCTTGCAATAAAACAAGATACAATAAGATGGAAAGAATAAAAAGGTGAAATTATGAAACAAAATTATCAAGTACTACTATATTACCATTATGTAAATATCGAAGATCCAGAAACCTACCGCGAAGAACACATGAAACTGTGCCTGTCTCATAATCTACTGGGAAGAATCATTGTTTCTCATGAAGGCATCAACGGAACCCTTTCTGGTTTAAAAGAGGATACTGAAAAATACATTCAAGCCATGCATGATGACGCCCGTTTTAAATCAATGCCATTTAAAATTGATCTTTCAGATGCACACGTTTTTTCTAAAATGCATGTCAGAGTAAAAAATGAATTGGTAAATTTAAGTTTGGTTAATGACATCGATCCACACAAAATTACAGGGGAGTATGTAAAACCTGCACAATTCTTTGAAGAAATGCAAGATGAGAATACCATCGTCATTGACGCAAGAAATGATTATGAATATGACTTGGGTCATTTCAGAGGGGCAATACGTCCTGATATTCGCGTCTTCAGAGATTTACCTGAGTGGATTAAAGAAAATAAAGAAATGTTAGAAAACAAACGCGTACTGACTTATTGTACAGGTGGCGTTCGTTGTGAGAAGTTTTCTGGATGGCTTTTGGCTGAAGGATTAAAAAATGTTGGACAACTTGAAGGGGGCATTGTTACTTACGGATATGATGAAGTGGCACAAGGCCAACTTTGGGATGGACAGTGTTATGTTTTTGACCAAAGAATTGCAGTTCCAATTAATAGAACAGAACATGTCATTGTTGGAAAAGATCATATTACAGGGGAACCATGTGAGCGTTATGTAAACTGTGCCAATCCAGATTGTAATGAACAAATTATCATGAGTGAAGAAACTGAGAAAAAATATTTGCGTGCTTGTTCTCATGAATGTCGAATCTCACCAAGGAATCGCTATGTTATTGAAAATTTATTATCTCTTGAAGAAATTGAAGAGAAGCTTCAAAGAATTTCTAATTAAGATATTATTTCATTATAAAGGGGGTGTACTCAATGTTAAGATTTGAAAAATTTACACAAGATCATATAGACATATATTACAAATGGCGCAATGATCCTGAGGTAGCGATATTTGATCAATCAGCATTCCTTCGTCCCATGTCATTCGAAGAAGTTGCTTCGTGGGCTGATATTATGGTTCAAGGTTTAAGTTTCATGGTCTATGATGATGAAACTCCCATTGGTTTTTGTGCATTCATGCATTTGGATCAAAGAAACAGACATGCAGAACTGGCCATTGTGATTGGTAACAAAGATTATTGGTCAAAAGGTTTTGGAAGTCTCATTATGGAACAAGTTCTAGAATGGGGATTCGAAGGTTTAAACTTAAACCGTCTCTATCTTCATGTCTTTGAATTTAATGAAAGAGCCATCGGTCTCTATGAGAAAATGGGTTTTATTTTGGAAGGTAGAAAACGTGCGATGTTATACCGTCACGGTAAATACCAAGACTTGTTGGTTTATGGATTGATGAAAGATGAATATAAGAAAAAGGAAACCTCAGTTTGATGGTTTCCTTTTTCTTTGGATACTTTTAATATATTTAATCAATTAATTTATGAGGATTCAACAAATTTTCTGGGTCAAATACATTTTTAATTTGTTTCATGTAATCTAGATAATTTTTATCCATAAATTGTGTAAAGTGTTTCTTCTTAATTAGCCCAATGCCGTGCTCTGCAGAAGGCAATCCACCGTATTCTTTTATTTTGGCATAAAGTTTAGTTAAGATTTCTTCTTTAACTCGCTGCCATTGTTCATCTGTCTTGTCATTGCCTCGAATAATACATGTATGTAAATTACCATCCCCCGCATGACCAAAGCTCATCAATTTGGTATTGTATTCTACTTCAAGTTCTTTAGAGTATTCATAGATATCTGATACTAAATTAATGGGAACCGTTTCATCCATGGTAACTTGTTCAGAGTAATTCACAACAGCACTTAAGAGTCCATCTCTAAGCAGCCAAACATCCTTTTCAAGTTGTTTGGTGTCTAATGCTATGAAATCAATGCATTTATTTTCTAATGAAAGTGTTTTGAGAACTTCTGTTCTTTCTGCCAACTCATAACCATCTAAAGTAATGACTAAGAATGCTTTTCCTTTTTTTGTTGGGAAACTGATGTTCGTGCTGGCTTCGCTCAAACTTAACATTTCTCTTTCAAAGAATTCCATGGCACTTGGATCAATGTGGGCATGAATTAAAATAGGAACCAATCTTGTCGCATCAACAAGTTCATCAAAAGCCAATACAAAAGATTGTTTATGTTGTGGTAAGGGTAATATTTTAAGTTTGATTAAAGTGGTCATGCCAAGTGTGCCCTCAGATCCGATGAATAGATCTTTAAGATCGTATCCAGAACTGTCTTTAACGTTAAGACTTCCAAGTTCTAAAGTGTCTCCGTTTGCCAAAACGACTGTGAGTGCTTTGACATAGTTTCTGGTTACACCATATTTGATGGCGCGCATACCGCCGGCATTGGTTGAAACGTTGCCGCCGATGCTTGAGTTTTTTGAACCTGGATCAGGTGGGTAGAAGAAATTTCTTGATTCTACATATTCTTGTATTTCGTGAAGCAGGACACCGGGTTCTACCGTTAGGGTCATGGTCTTTGGATCAAGATCAATGATTTTATTCATCAAAGAAAAATCTATGAGAATTTCTTTGCCTAAGGGCAGGGTTGCGCCTGCGAGACCTGTTTTGGATCCTATAGCAATCATCGGAAGTTTGTGTTCACTGGCATACTTTGCTATTTGGACAACTTCTTCGTGTGTTTTTACTTTAACTAAGGCAAATGGTATGCCGCCTTTGCCCAGGTATTCGTCAACTAAATATTGTGTAGGAATCTCTTGTTCAAAAAATAATCTTTTTTTGTCTAATACAATTTTATCTAAATTCATAATTTAACACCTCTTTTCTTCATTTTACATGGGCTCGAAAGCGCAATCAAGTAATATGACATTTTAATTCACTAAATAACATGATTTGTTAAAATAATGTTGCAGAGCAAAAGAAAAAGGTTCTTGAGAACCTTTTTTTTAATCATGTTTGAATAAATCTAGTAATGCTTGTGCTGATTTCTTTAAAGCATCTTCTTCTTTATTTGAAACGCCCAAGTTTGTATAGACTTGACCGAGTTTGACATTTGTTTGATCCATCAATTCAAAGTATTGATCTATGAGGGGATCGCATACATCTTGTTGTTGTAAAGGACCAAAAGGGTTAGCAAAGTAAGAGGTTGAAAGTCCCACTTCATGTGTGGTTGCCATGGCCATGCGTCTTCCAGATTTGAATGCATCTTTTGCACTCAGAACATCATCGAAGAAGGAAACCCCAATTTCTTTATCGTAATTGTTTGCATATAGGAAATAGTGCACTTCATGATCGCTTGATATGGTTTCGAAATCACTGACAGGAACGATGACACGTGCATTGACATGTGATTCTGGGTTCATGAAGATTGATCGATCCATTTGCTGATAAGGGAGGCCTCTGTCGAGATCGTCCAGTCTTACAAATGCGCCAACTTCTGTTCCTTGAGCAACAACTTTTCCATCTTTTGAATGGAAGACGCCCATGTCATCGAAGATAACATCCATATATGCAATGTGGTCGGCTCCAACGTGGCTGAGTTCTTCAATGATTTCTGATTTACCTGCTCCGGAATCACCCATGAAAGCGACTCCAATTTTGGTGTTATCGTTAAGGTAAATATTTACCATTGAACCATGAATTGGAAGCCACCCTTTACTCATCATATAAACATTATATGTGGTGAGCATAATTTTTTTCATATAACCAAAGTAAGATATTTTGTTTTGATGGGAAATTTTTGCGACAACCATGTCATTTTCTTTGTCAATGTAAAAGTCCATGGCTTCTTTTTTGTCTTTTTCTCCAAAGACAATCATAATATCTGGTTTTCTAGTTTGGATTTCTTCTGTAGTCGCAAGCTCAAAGAGGTTTGACAAAGAAATGCCTGAGAAAACGAAGTCTTTGTGGAAGTAAACAAATGCAAGGAGTGTTCCTATTTTAGCAGGATAACAATAGAAGTCGTTTTTATCCAAATAGAGGTCTTCGATTGGGTTTTCCATTGTTTCTTGGAAGTGCCCTTCTCTTTTATTTGTCTTTGGGTGAAGAATAAGCGGTGAGTGCAGTAACACTGAATCAATGAAATGTACTTTTTTGTATCCCGCATATCTTTGGGGTAATATTGTCTCTTTTTCTCTGAGGGTGATTGCGGCATTGGTGCCCGCTTTTAATTGGCGGTAGATTTTGTTTTTTCTACCTTGTACTTTTTCTTGAAGTCCACGGTAGAAACGAAGGACAGTATTGTTAAATTGTGTGTCTGTATCAATGAAGTTGATTAAGTCTGATTTTGATTTTCTACCCAAATGAAGTACTGAACATCTTTGGAAATCTCTCCATAAGACATAGACTTCATCGATCATTTTTGAGACCAATCGTCTGTCTGTTAAAAGAGGGTGTTGAATGGCATCTAGGCTGTAGACATAAAGTTGTCTGGTAAGCTCTAGAATGCTTTCGACCATGTCATCATTGTTTATAAGATTTTGAATCTGCTTAATTCTTGATGAATTGGCTTGTTTCACATAAAGGGTGATGATTTTCTTGAAAGAATCGCTGTTTAAAATATCTTCACTTCGTGAAGGAAACCCTTGGTTAAAGTTAACAATCGCTGTATTTGAATGTAGATATAGTGTGTCTGACATAATTACCTCTTTTCTATTGTAAATTATATCACTTAAGGGAGGATTAAAATACTCAGTTCTAATACAAAGTCTTCTTCTTGTTTGACTGCAGTCTCATTAATGAGAAGTTTCTCATAAAAATAATGGTCTATGTGAAAATTATGCGCTTTGGCATAATCGATGAGTGCCCGATAGCCCTTATCTTTATCATTCAATTTCCCGTGGTGGTAATAACAAAGATATTGTCCTGATTTTTTTTCAAATAGTTCTCTTTTACTTTGTTTTCCCAATGCGCTGACAAATAAGTAGGATGATTCTTCTAATGCTGGGTCTTCTATTGAAGTTCTTTTGATCATGCTTCCGACATAGTTTGTATCGTGAATGTTTTGTTTTGAAGTAAAATCGACGAAGTTTTTGAGATGTTGTCCTTTGAGGGGTTCTTTGTATTCATTTGACATGATGAGTTTTTCGGATTCTAGATATTTTAAAATTACTGTGTTGGCTGGATTGTTTAGTGCCATGTCAACCAGTGTTAAGGAGTGGTTGATGAATTGTTTGGATTCAATGAGTAATTGAATGTGCTGGTCGATATCTTGGAGTCTTTGTGATAAAATAGACTTTAGTTCTATGGGGCTTCTGAGGTCTAAATAAGCTTTTATTTCTTTTAAGGGCATGCCCAAATTCTTTAGAAAAGTGATGACGATGAAGGCGTAATATTGATGATAGGCATAATATCTGTAGCCATTTTCATCGGTACTTTCTGGTTTAAACAAATCAATTTCATCATAATAAAAAAGGACGTGCTTTTCTACGTCTACTAATTTTGCGAATCTACCGGTACTTAATAAATTTTCTTTTTTTAACATGGTTCATTCTCCTTGACTATAAGGTTACCTTACCCCTTATTATACCAAGGTTATGAAATAAAATCTAGGAGGTTACTATGAGATTAATTATAAAATACATCAAACAACACAAACTGTTATTCTTGCTTAACTTGTTCGCAATTCTTGCTTTCTCTTTTACAGAGCTTGGAATTCCGACAATAATGGCTGGCATGATTAATGAAGGGATCAGCACTCAAAATATTGAACTGATCCAATCTCAAGGTTTAATCTTGTTTTTGATTGCGATTGTGGGGGGATTGGGATCGATTCTCATGTCCTATACTTCAAGTCGCATTGCATCATATATTACTCGAGACATCAGACGGGATCTTTTTAGAAAATCTCAAGAATTTTCTCATTCTGAATATAATGAATTCGGGGTATCTTCGATGATTACCAGAGTTTCTAATGATGTGTACCAACTTCAGTTGTTTACACAGCTTTTATTGCGTATGGGACTCAATTCACCGATCATGATTTTTATGTCGATGACCATTATTTTACGTACTAACGTGACTTTGGCTTTGGTTATGAGTATCTCTGTTCCGTTTATTCTTCTAATTGTATATATGATTGGGAAAACATCCGGACCTCTTTCTGCCAAACAACAAGGTTTAATGGATACCTTAAACCGCATTATTCGTGAAAATATTACGGGTGTACGTGTCATTCGTGCGTTTAGAAAAGATAAAGATGAATCAAAACGTTTTGCTGTTAGTAACGAAGCATATGCGAAAGTTTCGAAACAACTTTTTAGAGTCATGTCTCGTGCTGAACCGCTGTTCTTCTTTATTTTAAATGTGTCCTCATTACTAATTGCTTGGTTTGCTTCAGGGATGATTCAATCTGGATCTCTGGAAGTCGGAACTTTGGTTGCGTTCTTTGAATATCAATTCCAAGCTTTGTTTAGCTTACTGATGTTTTCAGTGGTATTCATTATGTATCCAAGAGCTGCAGTCAGTGCGCGACGCATTGAAGAAATGCTTTATAAAGAACCATTAATTAAAAATCCAGAAAATGGTGTTAAAGAAACTGTGGGTGTTAAACCTTCAGTTGTCTTTGAAAATGTGTCTTTCGCATATCCTGATTCTGAGGCCAAAGTATTAAACAATATAAACTTAAAAGCCAGTGCTGGTGAAACGATTGCGTTCATTGGTTCTACTGGAAGTGGGAAGTCTACTCTTATAAATTTGATTGTTCGTTTTTATGATGTCACTTCAGGGCGTGTTTTGGTTGATGGGGTTGATGTTAAAGACTATGACTTGTTTGCTTTAAGAGATAAAGTGGGTTTCATTCCTCAAAAGGCTTTGTTATTCAGTGGCAGTATTTCTGAGAACATTCGCTATGGGAAACGTGATGCTCTAGATGAAGAGGTTATTGAATCTGCTAATCTTGCGAGTGCATCTGATTTCATTGCTCAAAAAGAGGATCAATATGAAGCGCTCTTGTCTGAAGGGGGCAGTAATGTCTCTGGGGGTCAAAAGCAACGCTTGAGTATTGCGCGTGCTTTGGTTCGTCGTCCTGAGATTTATATCTTTGATGACAGTTTTTCTGCTTTAGATTATAAAACAGATGCTTTGATTAGAAAAAATTTAAAAACAATTACAAAGGATTCTATTACGTTTGTTGTGGCTCAAAGAATCAGCAGTATTGTTGATGCTGATAAGATTGTGGTTATGAATGAGGGTGAGATTGTGGCTCAAGGGACGCATCTTGAACTCATGAAGTCCAGTCCAATTTATCTTGAGATTGCACAATCACAACTGAGTGAAAAGGAGATGGCTCAATATGAAAACATTTAAAAAAATGTGGCAGTACTTAAAGCCATACAAAAAGAAAATTTACTTGGCCTTATTCTTGTTGGTGTTTGCTGCTGTATTGACTGCGGCGGCTCCGATTACTGAGGGGATGATTACAACTCAACTTCAAAAAGATGTGACTGCAATTAAAGCGGGGGTTGTGGGTGCTCGAATTCAAAAAGACATCATCATTAAAATCATTGCTGTCTTGTTCAGTTTTTATTTAGTTAATACTTCGAGTCGTATTGCTTTGCAATATCTTATTTCCGATGCAATCCAATCAGCCATCTATGATATGCGTGCGGCAGTAAAACAAAAAATGACTCAATTACCAATTAAATATTTTGATACGCATTCTGCTGGGGATTTAATGAGTCGCATGACTTCTGATATGGATACCATTTCGGGTGCGCTCCAACAATCGTTTTCTCAAGTTATGATGGCACTTTTAAATATGACATTTGCAATTATCATGATCTATTTCATTAATGTTAAGATGGCGCTGATTGCGACGACCCTCATTCCGTTGTCTTATTTCATGTCTCGTTATATTGTGTCTCATTCGCAAAAGATGTTTAAAGCGACCATGGATTCTTTGGGTGTTTTAAACAGTGTGGTTCAGGAGAAATTTACTGGATTCAATGAAATTAAATTATATAACTATCAAGAGGATGCCATTGCTGATTTTGATAAGGCCAATGATGAATTGTGTAATAATGCGTTTAAAGGTGCGTTTGTTTCTGGCTTGATGTCTCCTGCGGTATCTTTGATGACTTATATTGTCATTGCGATCATCATCTATATGGGGGTGATCAATGTGATGACGGGTGTGCTTCTTGTGGGTAGCTTACAGGCTTTTATTCGATACATCTGGCAAATCAACCAACCTTTAATGCAAATGACAAACCTTGCAGGTACCATTCAATCTTCTGTTGCTGCTATGGACCGTATATTTGAGTATCTAGAGGAGTCGGATGATGTTCAGGATCTTGATGTTCCTACTGAAATTGGGGCTTATAAGGGTGCTGTTCAATTTGATCATGTAAACTTTGGTTATGATTCCAATGCAGTAATTAAAGATTTGAGTGTTGACATCAAGCCAGGTGAGTTGGTGGCGATTGTCGGGCCTACGGGTGCTGGTAAAACAACGATCATTAACTTGTTGATGCGTTTCTATGATGTTGATTCTGGTAGTATTAAAATCGATGGCACAGACATTCGTCATTTGAAGCGTGATGATTTGCGTTCATTGTTTGGTATGGTCTTACAGGATACATGGTTGTTCTCTGGTAAAATTAAAGAGAACATTGCTTATGGTAAAGAGGGTGCTACTGATAAAGAAATTATTGAGGCTGCTAAGCGCAGTAATGTGCATCACTTTATCAAGACCTTACCTGATGGCTATGACATGGTATTAAATGAAGAGAGTTCAAACATTTCTAATGGTGAGAAGCAGTTGATTACCATTGCGCGTGCACTCTTGAGTGATCCTAGAATCTTAATCTTAGATGAGGCGACATCTTCTGTTGATACGCGTTTGGATGCCATGATCCAAGAAGCAATGGCTAACTTAATGCAGGGCCGTACAAGTTTTGTGATTGCACACCGTTTGTCTACCATTCGTAATGCTGATAAAATATTGGTCATGAATGATGGAAATATTATTGAGATGGGTAATCATGATGAATTGATGGATCAAAATGGCTTTTATGCTGATTTGTATTTGTCTCAGTTTGCTGATTATGAAGCTTAGATTTTCATTCTAATTGATTTATGTTAAACTATTTTTGAGTTTAAAGGAGTTTATATGATAAGAGACGCTAATAAAGAGGACATCCCAGCCATTCAGTTGATTGCAAGACTTTCAATTGATGCGGCTTATGAAGAACTTTTTCATCAGGATGTTCGGGAATTCGCAATCGATAATTATTATAGTAATGAGATGATGGAAACTTTGTTTGATAAAGGTTTCTGTTTATTGGTGCGTAATGAAGAAAAAGAGAATGTTGGCTTTTTATCTTATATCATACAAGATAGAGAACTGAAGATTCTAGGGTTTTATATATTACCTCAGTTTATTGGTAAGGGTTATGCCAGTGCCTTGATGGAACATTTAATTTTAAAAGAACGTAAAAATATCGATTTAATATCCATAGATATTGAGAGTGGAAATATGCCTTCTCATCGTTTCTACACAAGACAGGGATTTGTTGCAGCTTCGGCTTATCCTCAAAACTTGAACGGACAACCACTAAAAATGGTGAGGCTGGAATTAAAAGTATAATTGTATGTCTTTACTATGCATTTGATATTTGCTATTATGAAATCATAAAGGGAGTAGAAACCTGATTTTTAGGTGACCTGATTCGTCAACACGACCATTTTGGTCCGGGGCAGGTTATAATTTCGAGACTTTATCCTAGTTTTAAGAGACTACAGGATAAGGTCTTTTTTTAATTATCCACAAGGAGGCACTTATGATGCAAACGAAATGGTTTACAAAATCTCTGGTAGAGATGTCCGAAACTTTTGATATAAACAAAGGTTTAACGGACGCACAGGTTGAGGAATCTCGTCTTAAAAATGGCGAAAATAAGTTAAAGGAAATAAAGGGTCGATCAATTTGGAATCAAATTATTGATCAGTTTAAAGATACTACCATCATTATTCTTTTGGTGGCAGTGGTCATTAACATTCAGTTTGGGGATAAGTTTGACAGTTTTGTCATTCTTGCCATTATCATTCTTAACGCCGTCATCGGTGTGGTTCAAGAAGGTAAAGCTGAAAAGAGTTTAAAAGCGCTTCAAGACATGAGTACACCTCATGCCAAGGTCATTCGTAATGGACAAGAACAATCTATCAGTTCTGAAGATGTTGTTGTTGGTGACTTGTTGGTGTTGGATGCAGGTGACTTGGTCGCTGCGGACGTTCGTATCGTTGATTCTAAATCATTGAAGGTTCAAGAATCATCTTTAACTGGTGAGTCTGTTCCGGTTGATAAATTAGCAGATTATGTCGCTGAAGATGATGCAGTATTAGGGGATCGTACTAATATGGCTTATTCTTCTGGTATGGTTTCTTATGGTCGTGGTCGCGGTTTGGTTGTGGCTACGGGAATGGATACTGAGGTCGGTAAAATTGCGACTCTAATCCAAGGTACTAAAAATGAAGTGACTCCTTTACAAAAACAGTTAAATCAATTGGGTAAATATTTGGGTATCGGTGCGATTGCGGCATGTGGATTGATGTTTGCAGTTGGAACATTTAACGGAGTTGATCCTCTTGAAATGTTCTTAACGGCAATTTCATTGGCTGTTGCGGTTGTTCCTGAGAGTTTGCCTGCTGTAGCAACGATCGTTCTTGCGATGGGTGTTAACCGTTTGGTTGGACGTAACGCAATTGTTAGAAACTTGAACTCTGTTGAAACATTGGGTGGGGCTTCTGTTATTTGTTCTGATAAAACAGGTACAATGACTCAAAATGTCATGACAGTACAAGAGTACTGGACGGGTGGTACTAAAGAAGACTTGGCTCGTGGACTGTTATTGTGTAATGATTCAAGAAAAATTAATAATGTTTGGGTAGGGGATCCTACTGAGACTGCGTTGAGCGCTTGGTCTGAAGTTGTGGGTCTTGATGCTGAACAAGAACTATTAACTCATACAAGACTGGATGAGGTTCCGTTTGATTCTGGGCGTAAGCGCATGAGTACAATCAACGAAATCAATGGTCAAAATGTTGTTTTTGTTAAGGGTGGTGTTGATGAGGTTTTGGCTAAGGTCACTCATTATATATCTGAAGGAGAAGTGCGTCCTATGGATGATGCTTACCTCGAAAAAATTAAAACAGAAAATAAACGCTTGGGTGTTAAAGCACTTCGCGTCTTAACTTTGGCTTATAAAAATGTAAACGAAAGTGAACTGAGTGAAGCGGAAATTGAATCAGACTTAATCTTCATGGGATTAGTTGGGATGATTGATCCTGCAAGACCTGAGGTTGCTGAAGCAATCGCAATCAGTAAACAAGCTGGTATTAAAGTCATCATGATTACAGGTGACCATGCGACTACTGCTGAGGCAATTGGTCGTGATGTTGGTTTACTTGAAGAGGGCCAAGAGGTCTTAACGGGTAAAGAACTTGATTTAATGAGTGAAGAAGAATTATTTGATAGAGTTCAAAACATCGGTGTTTATGCTCGTGTATCACCTGAGCATAAGATGAGAATTATTTCTGCATGGAAACATCATGGTCATGTTGTTGCGATGACAGGTGATGGGGTTAATGATGCGCCTGCACTGAAACGTGCGGACATTGGTGCTGCCATGGGTATTGTTGGGACTGAAGTTGCTAAAAGTGCTGCTGATATGGTCTTGACTGATGATAACTTCGCTACGGTCGTTGTGGCTGTTGAAGAGGGTCGTCGAATTAAGGATAATATCATGAAGGCTGTTTCTTATCTTCTATCTTGTAACGTGGGTGAATTGCTCGCGCTCCTAGTCGCAATCCTATTAAACTGGAAATCTCCTTTACTCCCAATTCACTTATTGTGGGTTAACTTAGTAACAGACAGCTTACCAGCGCTTGCTTTAGGTATTGATGAAGCTGAAGATGATATCATGGACCGCAAGCCGGACATGAGTGGTTCATTAATTAGTAAGTCAATGCTATGGAGAATTGCGTACCAAGGGATTGTAATTGGTGGTGTGACTCTATTAGCTTACATGTATGGTGTTGGGTACTTGGGTGAACATGGTGGCTTAGAGAGCGTTGAACAAGGTCGTACGATGGCATTCATCGTCTTGGCTTTCTCTCAACTATTGCATTCATTCTCTATCCATTCAAGTTCTAAATCAGTCTTAACTTCTTTCTGGAAAAACAAATGGCTCATCGGAGCTACAATCATCAACGCATTAATGATCTTAGCTGTATTATTCGTTCCTATATTGAATGACTTATTCAAACTTGGAACATTGGATACACATCACTGGGTCGTAGTGGTTGGATTGATGTTTGTTCCTTTGGTTGTTGTTGAAGTCATGAAACTTGTTAAATTAAACGGAAAACACTAATAATTATTTAAGAATGAAGGGGCATGTG
>CBDUDQ010000009.1:0-28886 GCA_965365985.1 uncultured Erysipelothrix sp.
ATTTATTTCTTCAATCAAATTCAAAGTAGTCAAAGTTTTATTAAATGAGATGGGCGCACGATTTGATGTAAAGAAACACATGATTTCATTTAATAAATAATAATAGAAATCTTTTTCATCCTGATTTTGAGAAAATACATCTTTACCAATACGAACCTTGAATTCGTATTCCCCATTTAGATGCCCAACCATATTAAACAATTTCCCATCAACACTGCCCTCAATCGATTCCTTGAATGCATCACGGTGAATTGAATGGATCTTAAATTCATTCCCAAAGATACCCAACATGTCTAGCATGTGAATCCCATACCAGTAATACCCTTCAATTTCTTCTTGAAATAACAAAGGACCCGATAATTCAATGAGATCAAAACACAAATCGCTCGCAATCCTCGCTTTCTCTAAGAAAGGACTGAAACGCAAAGCAGAAGAAGAGAAGACTTCAGTTTTACTCGTTAACATCAAGCTCTCTATTTCTTTTGCTTCATCAAAATTGTATGTTAAAGGTTTATCAATAAATATGGGCTTACCCAAATCCATCAAAGATTTAAAATGAGGTAAATGTGTATTCGCATCCACAGACAATATCATATAAGCATCCAAATCAAACAATGACTCAATATCATCAACCCACTTAATATCATATTCCCTCAACTTATCAATTATCATGCTTCGTCTGTTAACACTCAAGTTCATATCTGAAGTCTTATCAACATAAATGGTAATTGAATTAAATTGACTTCTGAATGATTCATCCTCAAATAGTAAAGAAACAAAAGCACTGACATGGAAGGAGTCCGCCCCAACAATCCCGATATTCATTTTCATTGCTTGGCAATCTCCAACCACTTATCTAAATTATCTTTTACAAATTCATCATCATTTAACTCAGGATATGATTCGTAGATACGATCAATTTCATTTGATTGATTTTCACTCAAACGTTCTTTATCTAATAAGCACCAATTCCCCTGTAAGAGTCCCTGTCTTGCGAGAACTTCATTGATCCCCGCAATGCACCCTTTAAAGTTATGGTTTACATCAAAGAACGCCGCATTTGCATCCGTATGATTTGTTCCTTCACAAAGCAATTCATGATATCCTTCGCCAGTCTCTCTGGCGATTTTTATTTTCTCGAATAACTCAACTGCTGACTTAGTCCAAACTGCCCAATGCCCCAACAAACCACCAATTATTTGTTTTTTTACGATCTTACCATCTACACTAATTGAATATTCAGTAAGTAAATCAGCGACGATGTTATCATCATTGCCTGTATAAACGGCAATATCATCCACTCTTGGCGAATGGCAAACAGCTCTTAATACATCATGGGTTTGATATCGGTTAAAGGGCGCGGCTTTAATGGCCACCACATTGTCAATTTTGGCAAACGATTCCCAAAATTTATAGGATAAGATTCTTCCCCCAGCAGAAGGCTGAAGATAGAAACCAAATACTGGCATGACTTGTGCAACTGCCTTTGTTCTTTCAAGCAATTCAAATTCACTGAGATCATGTAAATTGCCCATGCTTAATAAGACCATATCATAACCCAATCTTTTGGCTATTTGTGCTTCTTCAAGCGCTTGATTGACCTTACCACAAACCCCTGCAATTTTAATGAAAGGTTTCTCTAATTTTCTTTTATTGATTTCTTCTACCGCAATCTTTAATATGCGTTCGTAAAGATTAAATTCTGCATCTCTAATTTCAAATTGTGTGGTGTGAACACCCACAGCAATCCCGCCTGCACCGGCATCAATATAGTAATGAACTAAGGCACGTTGACGCAATTCATCTAAACTACGGTCCTCATTTAATGCCAAAGGAAAAGCAGGAATTACCGTACCATTAAAGAGCAATTCTTTAACATCTTGTTTTAATGACATTAATATTTCCCCTCTCTTTGTTGAAAGTGTGTGGGCTTGTCATCCGTATCTCCATCATTCTTAATCCACGTTGCAACGATATCGATCATTTCTCTAACACTGGTTTTTGGATATCCAAAGAGTTCGTGGGACTTAGAAGCGTTGCTTAAAAGTGCGGTCTCATCTTCTGTACCCTCAAATGTTACTGGAAGATCCATGGCATGTGCCAATCTTTCTGCGAGCCATCTTACTGATAATGTTTCTGGTCCCGTTATATTGAGAATATTCGCAGGACTGCTCGTATGTAATAAAGATCTGATTGCCATTTCACATGAATCAGGTTGCCAAATGACATTTACATGACCCATGCTTATGTTGACCGGTTTTTTACTTTTAATTGTTTGTGCTAATTCAACCAAGACACCATAACGAACATCAATTGCGTAGTTTAAACGGTAAATGACCATCTGAGTACCATTGGTTTTTGAGAAGTGTTCAAAAATTCGTTCTCTTCCCAAACACGATTGAGCATATTCTCCCAGTGCATCAGGAGGATATTCTTCTGATGGTGCGGCATCATTTAAACTTACCAGTGGATAAACACAGCCAGTAGAATATGCGACAATTTTAGAGTCCTTAAATATTTCAGAAACACGTCCAGGTAGATATGAGTTCACAGCCCAGGTATAAGGCTCATTTCCGGTTGCTCCGAATTTATAACCAACCATATAAATGATATTCTCAACTTTAGGCAGTGCTTTTAAAGATTCATCATCCATAAAATCAGCGACCATCGTTTCAACACCCAAATCTTCTAGTTCTTGTCTTGCTTCCATACCACTTGAGAAACGCGCTGCACCATAAACTTTTTTACTAACACCAGATTTTTTAATGGCATCCATGAGCATTGCTGCTAAGTTATAACCGATTTTACCACTGATTCCAAGAATCAGGATATCCCCTTTTATTTCTTTAATATCTTTAACCAGATCATCACTGGCAAGATTCATTTTTCTTTCTATTTCTTTTAAGATTTCCATATAAATGACACCTTTCCTATTATATTCAAAATAATTTGTTTAAATTTTAAACAAAGTAATTGAAGGTGCTCTATCATCAAGTTATGAGATAAAATCCTCAATTATTGCATATTTAAAGCATCAAAGATGAACTTTGACTGAATGAGATTTTTTATTCGAAAGTAAATACGTGGGTTAAGAACTCAGCCCCTTGTTTACTTAAAAGTTCGTAAGCAGCCTCAAACTCTTCGAGTTTGCTGACTCTTTCATGATCATAATACAAATCCACTGCAATGCTCTTATTAGAAAGCATTCTTAAGTATTCAGCAATATTTCTTCCTTCTGTCCAGCGTACTTGACCGTATGGATAGTCAATGGCATCTCTTTCATAAGATGTGTCATAACGACCCGGTCCACCCGCTCGAGATATCATGATGTCAATTTCTTTTGAGAACATTAAACCACGATTGTAATTCGGTTGTATGTCACCCACTATAATTGATTTCCCTTTATCTCTTAACCATTCCAAGCTCTTATTTGTTAAGTAATTAGAGTCCCCACCTGCACATAAGAATACGGCATCGGCACCTTTTCCTAAACTGACTTTTTCAAGAGCAATTTCCATCTCTTTTTCGTCGGAATAGCAATTAATTTTAGATTGTTTCTCCAACAGATCAGCCCTTTGCCTTGATCGGTTAAGCGCAAGAACTTCGAGTCCAGCAGCCCTTCCCATTTGTGCAATGAGTTGGCCATATATGCCCAATCCTACTACCACGATGATTTCTCCGAATTGTAGATTTGCTTTTCTAAGTGCATGAATGGCAATGGCACCAAGACCAGCCATCGATGCTTCTTTATCTGAAACATTATCAGGTACTTTAGCAATTAATGTTTTGGGTACTGATAAGTATTCCCTGTGTCCGGTATAAGGTACGCCATAACTTGCGACCTTATCTCCTACTTTATAACCTTCAACACCATCTCCTACTTCTACAATTTCTCCACACGCACTGTAACCTAAGGCCACAACTCGATCTTCTGAAGCGGCACTCATGCTCAATTCAGTTCCTGGAGATATTGCTGAGTAAAGTGTTTTAATCAAAACATAGTTGTCTTTTACTTGAGGCTTTTCTTTTTCGAATACCCCTATTTTTCCGTTTTGTGCTCCGATATATTTCATCATTATTTGATACCTGTGAGTGCAATACCTTTAGTAAAGTATTTTTGGAAGAATAAGAACATCAAGAATGTTGGAATAAATGAGAGCATGGCTCCTGCCATCTCAATTCCAAAGTTACCTTCATTGGTTAACAATGAAGCCAAACCTACAGTAATTGGATACATATCTCGACTGGTCGTAAAGATTAAAGGGGTAAGTAAATCGTTCCAAGATGAAATAAAAGCAAAGGTTCCAACCGTTGCAATAACTGGCTTTGATAGGGGTAACATGATACTAAAGAAAATCTTTAGATCACTGGCGCCATCTATTTTTGCGGATTCTTCTAGTGACATTGGTATTTGTTGCATGAACTGTTTAACTAAGAATACACCCATTATTGACCACACTAATGGAATAATTAATGCCATGTGAGTGTCAATGAGTCTCATTTTAGAAAACATGATATAACGAGGAATGATTAAAACTTGAGTTGGTACCATGATGACTGACATCATCGTCCAAAACAGAATGTCTTTTCCCCAGAAATTTTTTCTTGCAAATATATAACCTAAAATCGCTGCAAAGAACATTTGTAAGAGTGTTGGAATCACTGAGATAATCAGTGAGTTTTTCATCCAAGTAAACATTGCTGAATATTTAAAAATATATTTAAAGTTATCTGTTGTTAGGTTCCCACCTGTAAGCCAAGTAAACGGGTTTCCAGTTGGAACTTTCATGCTTGTGAATGCCCCTGCGACCATGATTAAGAATGGTGCCAAGAACATTACAGCAGCAATCATGAGCATTAATAATTTATATAAACTGATTTTTTGTGTTTTCATATTTATCTCCTATACGTAATCCGTTTTCTGGCCCAAGAATTTTCTTTGTAGTAATGAGATCATTAACACTAAGAAGAATAGAGCGTATGCAAGCACACTGGCATAACCAAATCGGTAAGCTGTAAACCCTTGTTGGTACATGTAATATACGATTGTATTGGTCGCATAGTTTGGTCCACCACCGGTTAACAGGAATGCCGAGTCGAATATTTGAAATGATCCAATGGTTGTCGTGATTGCGACATAGAAGTGAATTGGCAATAAGAGTGGCATGGTTATTTTAAAGAAAGTTCTAAATTTACCGGCGCCATCTATTTTTGCCGCTTCGTATACGTCATCTGGAATGCCTTGCAATCCAGCATAGTAATAAATCATGGTATTCCCAACTACCTTAAATATTGATAAGCCCGCCAAGACAATGAGTGCCTGAGATGAACTTGATAAGAATAATTGAGATTCAATACCGAATAGTGAGAGGACTTGGTTAACAAAGCCCTCACTACTCGCTCTAAACATCCACTTCCAAATTCCGGAAATGACCACAAATGAAGTAACAACAGGAAGGAAGAAAATCCCTTTGAAGAATGTTCCCATACGTCTGCTGAGTGATTGTATCAATACTGATAAGATCAAACCCAAAGACATGGTTGGTATGATATATAGAAGAGAGAACTTCAATGTATTCCAAATCGCTCTCCATGCAATCGGGTCATTCAAGAATCGTTTCCAATTTGATAATCCAATTACTTTAGGAGTTCCGATGATAGGCCAGTCCATAAATGTAATGATGAAACTGAACATAACCGGGCCGATGTAGAACACCGTAAAGTGAATGAGAATGGGTACTAAGAATATATAAACCATCATATTGGATTTAAAGTGTTTTTTAAATCGTTCTATTTTGGATTCTTTCTTCACGACTTTTTTCTCTTCATTTCTGACTTCTAATTCTTTCATATTCTTTCCTGCCGTTTCTTTTTTTATTTGATCAAAACTTTTTATTTATCGAATGAGTTTTTGATTATTTCTGCTGATTCGTCAGCTGCTTGTTGAGGTGTTAGTGTTCCTTCGAACATTGCTTGTACTTTTGCTTGAATATCTGGCATGAATACGCGGGCTTTGGCGTTGATAACACCTGGACGTGCGATTTCTGCATATTTAGCAATTTGTTGTAATTCTGCATCATCTTTAAATAGATCTGTTGCTGATTCACGAGGTGGTATATAGTTAGTTACTTTATTAAATGCTCTCATGTTATCAGTGTCAGTCATAAGACTTAACAGTTCTGCTGCCATTTCTTTATTTTTTGAAATATTTGAGATAACAAATGTTCCTGTAGTTCCAAATGTTGCTTGAACTTCATCTTTAAGTGGTTCTCCAATTACATATTCGAATTGTTTGCCTTCTCTTAACATTTGTAAGTGAGCTCCAGCTCCCCATGATGCCATAATTTTACCTTCTAAGAATAGAGGTGTATGGTTTGATTCTGTAATTGAGTCTTTAGCAATAAAACCACGTTGGTAGTAATCATTGATAAATTCGAAAGCTTTAACTGCTTTTGCTTCATTGATTTGAATGTTATTTTTATCATCTACAATCTCACCACCAGCTTGCCAAATTAATGGGTAAAGTGTTGAGTTCAGTGTATTTCCACCTTCATAATTTCTTGCGTAGTATCCTGCAGCAACTGCTTTTTCGCCCCATGCTGTGAATTCTTCCCAAGTCTTTGGTAAGTTTGTTGAGTCAAGACCCAATTCATCAAGGATTTCTTTGTTATAGAAAAATGTTTGTGCTTCTCTTAACATTGGAAGTCCATATAATTTACCTTGGTATGTTACTGCTGAAATTGATGTTTCTGAGAAATCTGATAAGTCCATGTCAGGAAGTACATCATTGATTGGTGTGATGATTCCTTGATCAGCAAATTGTGTTAATTGGTCAGGGATTAGATAGAAAATATCTGGTCCTGCACCACCTGCTAATGTAGTCGTAATTTTTTGCTCTCTGTTAGCCCATGGAATTTCTTCAAAGACAACTGTAGCCTTTGGATGTTTTTCTACGAACTGTGCTGTCATATCAGCATACACTTTTTCTAGTTCTGGTTTTAGATCTGCACCAACATAAGGGTGAGTCCAAACTGTTACTGTAAATGCCTCATCTTCTTTTGGTGTATCTGTTGTTTTAGTACCACAAGCCACTAAAGCAAACAAAGCCAAAGAAAGTAAGAGTACTTTTTTAAATGATTTTTTCATTTCTTTCTCCTTTTACCGCATCTTGTGCGATTTATTATAGTATTGCGATTTGTTCTAATTTGTATTAAATTGGAGAGTCAGACGACGTATTAAATTGAATCTTTAACTATTAGAATAATACATTCGACTTGTATCTCTCACATTGATACCTTTCTCCTTTCTCAATGAATACGCTTTCATTATAGAGCCATTCCTTAGTTTATTCAAAACGATTATTGCTGTAAACTAACAATATATTGTCATTATAAGTTCATAAGACATTTTTTTTGTTATATAACACCGTTATTTTGCTTTATTGACAATCAAAAATCCATTACGTATACTATGAATAACAAAGGAGGAACTATGGAAAATATCAGCTATTATGAAATACATACTTATAAAGACCCAAACTTTCCTGTCATATTCCACTTCAATACTTTAGAAAAAAATAATATAGAAATCCTCCCTCACTGGCATACCAACATTGAACTCCTTTATATTTCTTTTGGATCTGCCACAGTCATAACAGATAACGAAAGTTTTACAGTTAAAGCGGGAGAAATTGTTGTCATTAACTCCAATAGCATTCACAGCATCAAAAGTAATACCGAGAACACCGCTTATTATTGTCTTATTATTGATCATAATTTTAGTGAATCTCTGAAATTTAATACTACAACCAGTTTATTCAAAAATAGAAACAATGATGTTGAGATGAAAAATATATTTCAAATCATCATCAATGAAGTCATAGATTCAAAACCTTACTATAAAGTTGCTGTTAAAGCCCTGTGTCATACAATGCTTGTTTTACTTTTTAGAAATCAGTTGATTGAAACCCCATCTAATGATAACCTTCTCTCCCCACAAGTTTCTTTGGTTAAAAAAGCAATGGAATACATCCACCATCAATTTAATGAGGAAATTAGTTTAGAGTCCATAGCACAAGAAATTGGAATCAGTAAGTTTTACTTTAGCAGAATATTTAAAAATATTACCGGTAAAACTGTGAACACTTACATCAATCAAATTCGATGTAATCATGCACAAATACTTTTGACCAGTACCGATATGGGCGTTTATGAATGTGCTGAAATGTCAGGATTTAACTCGACATCATATTTCACCAAATGTTTTAAAGAACAATTTGGATATCCTCCCTCATACTCAATTCAAAACCGAAGTAATAAAAAAAATGAAAAAGAATTAATTGCTTTATATGAAAGACAAAAGAAAATCAACGAATCTGGGCTGAGCGTTTATAAACATGATGAACATTAAAAAAGATTGACTTTAGAGTCAATCTTTTTTAATTATTCGGAAATTTTCATTTTTGTTAAAGTTTTCTCTATTAAACCTTTAATCATTTTAATATAATTTATCGTTTTGTTTTCTAATGATTCCGCTTCTACATCATCACCTTTTACTTTAAATAAGACTTCATTCTCATTAATTAAATCTATTGTTTCTTTTAAAATAATCAAAACATGTTCATAATTGTCTTCTTCGTATTCGTAAATGTCTACCACTCTTTTATTAAATAATACTCTGTTAAATCGACTCACTTGAGATAATTTCGCTTCTAATTTATCCATAAATATAATCCACTCGTTTGTCTTTGTGAAATTTCTAAACCACTTGTTTTTAAGAGTTTCTAAATCATCCCCCCAAGCTAAGTTAGAGTATATATAGTTATTATACAAATGAATCCACTGCCACGGATAGGTATTCTTGATATCTTCATAGTTTTTACTGTTGAGGAGTGGCACTATTAGGTTCAATACTCCATAAAGTTCCATGGCTTCAAATTGATTCAGATCATCTTCTATTCGATTGGCTAAAGGCGGAAACAATTCACTCATCATGTAGAAATCACTGTAATATTCTAATACCGTCAGATTTGTCTTATTTTTGTCAGAAATTGTTTTCCAATCTTTAAGTATCTCTTTTGCGCGTGATTGATGAGTTTCTTCGGCATTTATTGAATTTGAATAGTCTCTACCCCAATAGGCATAAAGAATGTTGCTTTTTGTAGAACCTTCGATTCTCTCATCTCTTTCTAGCATTTCCCAAGACAAGCCTGCGTTGTAAACAATGTGTTCTACTTCTACTGTTAGATTATTGGTTTCTAAAGCCAATTTCAGTCTGTCAATATACTCAATGTATTGACTCATGAATTCGTATCCTTTTTTTGCGTTGATTCCAAAATCAGCAGGCCAAATGGACAGGCGATTGATAAGATCATATTGAGCACATGTTTTTACTATTTTTTGAATTGATTTTTGCATTAAGAAATCATTTTCAAAAAAACTCAAATTAAATGCATTTTTACTTTCCTCACTGATAATGTCGTTTAATAGAAAGTTTAGGCTGTGACCTCCCAAACAAACATTCATGCCTCTTTTTTCTAAATCTTCAATAACATCCTTTGATATTTCATCCCATAATTTAAAGGTAAAGAAAAATTCATTGAGTTTATTTTTTCCCGCTTGGTCAATGAGACTTTTAACATAAGGTATATCATTAATGACCTCTAAAATATTACCCCTGCGATGGAATCGCGCCACTTCACTAACGGAATCAATTAAAATTGAACTATTAGAAATAAGTTTATTAGATAAGTCATAAACTCCAAACAAAACAGAACGTAAGTTTTTACCTTCTATCAAATACCCTTCAACACTGGATGATAAAACATAAGAATCCTTTTCAGTACCTTTTAATTTCTTGTGATTGGGGCTTACTTCATATTTAATAATATGTTCATTTAGATTTAGTGAAGATATTTCTTGATCGATGAAACCCACTAACTTTTCTTGTGTCATATTTTTACTCCGCTTTTCTATCCACGACGCCACCCATATTTACTATGTTGGTTTTAATTGTATCGTAATCTAAGTCATCAATTTCTTTTCCTGTCATTGCCGATAGTGCCGCGATAACACCTGCTGATTGACCAATTGCCATACAAGTTGCACTGACACGGCTTGAAGCGTGCGCTTCATGGGTTGCGCTGATTGCTCTACCGGCAACCATTACATTTTTTAAATTTATAGGTCTGATCATGTCTAAATCGATTTCGTAATTCCTAATTCTATTTTCTTCTAAGAATTCCATCATAGATGAATCAGGAGAGTGAATGTCAATTGGATAGGATCCAACCGCAATTGATTTCTTTTGTTTTTCCCCTTTTAATACATTTTCTGACTCTAATCTTTGAATTCCAACAATTCTTCTGGATTCTCTAACTCCAATTTCTCCGACATCTTTAATATATGAATTTTTGAATGCCTCTATGTTATGCTTCATCCAAGCATGTAATTCCAAAACCTGTTTGTGTCCTTCTAAAACCGCCTCATTGTATTCTTTTTCAATTAAATTATTTTTGTTTAATATTCTGGTGGTATTCATGTACACTTCATCTTCCTGAATTCCTTGGAAAAACAGGAGTCTGTCTCTTACTATTGGGAAATCATCGCTCTTGGCTACTTCTTCTAAGTATCCAGATATGGCAATGTATTCCATTCTTTGCCCTTCCTTTAGTGCATCGTTAATAACAAAGTTTTTTGGATTTTCATGAACGTCATCCCTTACCTTTTCTAAATCAACACCGCCCACTGAAAATACCATGGTCATGGGTTGGCACAGACCATCTCTTTCTCTTCCTCTTTCAACAGGACTGTCACTTAATGCGATAACATCTGCATCCCCTGTAGAATCAATAAAAACATCGGCTGTGTATTCTTTCTCTTCCCCATATTGGTTACTAGTAATAATTGAGCTTATTTTATTGTTGTTTTCTTTTATGCCTACCACGCTTTCGCCCATCGCAATGTCCAAATTCTTTTGATCAGTCATTTTTTTTGATAAGACCAGTTGCATTGTATTGAAATCGACAATGGTTAAAGAATGAGCAAATCCAATGGGATCATCAATGTGTCCAATACTTGCATTCATTTTTATCAGTTCATCTATTATTTCCTGGGGAATACCATCCACAATTTGTTGTTTAAATTCTCCCATAAATGGAACTATGGGACCCACAAGTGCTTTTGTATTGGTTCCCCCGAACTTAAAACTCTCTTCAATCAGTAAGGTTTTCGCACCTTGTCGTGCAGATGCCAGTGCAGCAATGGATCCGGCACTACCAGAACCCATTACGATTACTTCATAATCTCTTTTCATATATCCTCCAAGCTTTTAAGAAAGCGCTATCATACTCATAAGTTATCAAACTTCATCAAAGAGCTCAAGTGCTCTGAGTCTTTTAGAAAACTCTTTCATCTTTGACAAGCCAATATGCCTATTATTCTTGATAATTTTCAACAATTGCAGTGTATATGAAAATACTTTCACTCATGATATACTAAAATAAAAGGAGATTTCTATGGACTATGATCTAATATCCTATCTTGAATACAATTTATATGCGTTCTCTCTTGTTGAAATTACCATTGCCAATTATTTTATAAATAAAGAAGATTTAATGAACCTAAAAATAAAAGAGGTTTCAGATTCTGTTTTTGTCTCCACTTCAACAATTTCTCGTTTCGTTAAAAAGATTGGTTTTGATAATTATAAACAATTTATCTATTTATTTGAGAAATCTTTTAATGAGCGCTTGCTAGAAAAGGACAGTTCTTATTTACAGCACATGTCTCTTTGGAATAACCATAAAAAGTTCTATGAATCTGTTTATAAGCACATTGCAAGTTTAGACATCAGCCTTATCAGAAATAAAATTACTCAAAGTAAATCTGTTTGTGTTTACGGATATGGAGAAATGAAAAATATCAAAGATGTTTTTCAATCCAGCGTTGGAATTTTTCAAAATAATGTCACGACTTGTGATCACATTGAACAACTCAACCAAATTATAAAAAATAAATTAGGAAATAAGGATTTGTTATTAATTTTCTATAATTATGATCACTACCAAGATTCCTTAAATCAAATCTTAATGAAGGCAGAAAAAAAATCCATCCCAGTGATCATCATTTCTACTTCTTTAAAATTAGAGGAGAAACATTATGGCTCAAGTTATAATCTTTATCCTGAAGCTGACAAAATTTATAATCGATTCTCATCAACTTTGTATTCCCCTTATCTGATATTTATTGATTTCTTGATGCAATCTCTTGAAAGAAAAAAAGGTGTAATTAATCCAAAATATGATTTGTTTCCACTTTAAAAAAAACATGACTTTAATTTGTCATGTTTTTTATTTTCTCATCCAAAAATCTCAGCTTCGATACGCATTCCTGCTTCACTTTTTGCAAGTCCGCCTTGTGCTGTTTCTTTAAATTTACTTGGCATGTCTTGACCTACTCTGTACATCGTTTCAATAACATCATCTACTGGAATTCTACTTTCAATCCCTGCTAAAGCCAAATCGGCTGAGACAATGGCTTGAGCGGCTCCTAAAGCATTTCTTTTTACACACGGAACCTCTACGAGTCCAGCCACTGGATCACAAATCAATCCGAGCATATTCTTGATGGTCATTGCACAAGCTTGAGCAGCCATTTCAGGTGTTCCGCCCAGTGCATCAACAAGTGCGGCAGAAGCCATAGCACTTGCGCTGCCAATTTCAGCTTGACAGCCTCCCATAGCACCGCTGATGGATGCATTGTTTGCAATGATTAAACCCACGCCACCTGCAACGAATAAAAACCTGATTTGTTCTTCATTTGTGAATTTATATCTCTCACTTAAACCCAACAACACTCCGGGTACAACACCTGCAGAACCTGCTGTGGGTGTGGCACATATGAGTCCCATTGAAGCATTGACCTCATTTGTTGCTATGGCATTTCTTACTGCTTTTAAAACAGACTCATTTAAGATTGAATTGCCTTTTTTTATGTATGCGTCAAGTTTTTTCGCATCACCACCCGTTAATTTAGTGGTGGACTCTACCCCTAAATTACCTTGGTTCACAGTTCTTTTCATGACCTCTAGTTGTGTACTCATTCTATTCCAAATGACTTCATAGGATTCACCTGAATCAAACATCTCTGTTTCCATGATGGCATCAAATAAAGAATTCTTTTCTTCTGCTTTAGCGACCAAATCTTTTATTGTATGAAACATATTATTCTCCTAAACTCTAATAAAAATAGCATCAATGATTTGATCTATTTTTTTTATTTCTTCTATATTGACATCGTTGTCTGTGTGATCGAGTTCAATTACCATATAAGACTTGTTTCCCTTTGATTCGCGATCAACTTTCATAGTAGCAATATTGATGTCTAATTTACTTAATTCGTTTGCTACTAAAGCAATCATTCCAGGTCTGTCCCAGTGAAATATAAGAATGGTATTAACTGAGCCGTCTATATCAACAACAGAATCGTCTATTTGTATAATCTTAGCACTGCCACCGCCAATAGAAACGCCGGTGATGGCCATTTTCCTGGCTTTTGTGTGTAATACCATTTTTGCGGTGTTTGGGTGCTCTACCTTGTCAGCAAGTGGTATAAAATTAAAAGTAATCTTGTTTTCTTTAGCAATCAAAAGAGATTCTTGTAGTCTTTCATCGTCCGGACTCATTCCTAAAAGCCCCCCTGCCAAGGCAAAGTTTGTTCCGTGGCCAAGGTATGTCTCGGCAAAGGATTCAAAAAGAAATATATTGGCTTTTTCGATGGGTTCTCCAAAAATACTGAGTGCCATCTTTCCCATTTTTGCTGCGCCGGCAGTGTGTGAACTGCTGGGACCAATCATAACTGGTCCAATGATATCAAAAACTGATTTATAATTATTGTTTTTCATTTTTTATACTTTCTGTTTGGGTGTGACACCTTCTGGTATCGCACTTTCATATTTTTTTCCGTTTAAATTTTTCTTGTGTTCTTCTTTGATGGTTTCAAGTAAATACTCAGATGTCATCACTTTTATGGCACTCAGAGCTATAATTTTGGCTGCTTGAGATATGCCTTGATGGGCCATTTTTGATTTGCCATTAGATACCCATTGCCATGAGTGCATCGCTGTACCCAGTGGTTCACATGCAACAAACATTTGTGCTGTAGGGCATATCCAGCTCACATCGCCTACATCGGTAGATGCATACCCTTGTTGTCCTACTTCAAATGGAGCGATAAATGGATTGAATGACTGTTTTTTCATGAATGCCATTTCCTCATCACTTAAATATGAGTTTAGCTTGTCTAGTATATTTTCTTCTTCTTCTGAAGAAAGTGTGCTTCTGTAATCTAAAGTGTCATATAGATTTATGTCATCCAGTTCTTTTGCGCTGTCATACATGACTCTGGACAAGTTTTCGTTTGGAACGAAATCGAGGCAACTTGAATCCCATATGACTTCCAGCTCCGTCTCAGTCATGAGTGCCGCGCCTTGGGCAACTTTTAAAACTCTGTTGTATATTTTTTTTAGTTTATTTGAACTTTTTGACCTGATGAAGTAATAAAGGGTTGAACTGTCCTGTACTACGTTGGGGGAAACACCGCCCGCATCAAGGTATGCATAATGAATTCTGACATCATCTTCTAAGTGTTCTCTTAAATAGTTTACCCCAACATTCATCAGTTCTGCGGCATCAAGTGCGCTGCGACCTAAATGAGGACTGGCAGATGCATGAGAGGATATGCCTTTAAATTTAAAATAAACTTGATTTACTGCTAGAGTCTTTTCACCCCATACTTGAGTGGTGTGATTTGGATGCCATGTTAAAGCAAAGTCTAAATCATCGAAATAATTTGATTTGGCTAGAAAAGCTTTACCATATCCGCTCTCTTCTGCAGGACATCCAAATATTTTAATTGTTCCTTTAATATCATATTTTTCCATATAATCTTTTATTGCGACGGCTCCAGCGAGGGCACCCATACCCAAAAGGTTATGTCCGCAAGCATGTCCATTACCGGGTGTTTTTTCTCTAGGGTCTAAAGAGTTTTCTATATGGCCCATATTAGACAGGGCATCGTATTCTGCTAAGACGCCAACTATGGGATAACCTTGGCCAAATGTTCCAATAAAAGCGTGTTCCATTCCAGCTAGATTATGTTCTATATTAAAATTTTCATGTTTTAATATTTCTATAAATTCCTGCGCAGAATTATTTAATTCAAATCTTGTTTCTGCATATTCCCATATATTATCAGATCGTTGTGAGAATTGCGTTTTCTTTAAGTCAACTATTTGTTGTATTTGATCACTCATCTTCATATGCCCACACTCCTATTACAATAATATCATAGTAGTCTCACTTAACATTAACAATGCGTTGCTTATTATCAGTAATAAATTGTCATCTAACTTTCATAAGGCAAATTACTACGAACGATTAAGATTAATGTTATAATGATAGTACAAGGAGGCGTATATATAATGAATAATCTTTATGAAGAAATGAATACATTTTTAGCCGATCAAATCGTTTTGGGTATGAAAATACATAATATCCATTGGTATTTAGTTGGTTCTGGTTTCTTTCCAGTTCATGAGCAATTAGATGAATATTATGCTGAAGCAGAAGAAAGAATTGATGCTGTAGCGGAAAGACTCCTCACAATTGGTGCCCAACCACTTGGAAGCCTACAAAAAATATTAGATCGCACTCGCATTAAAGAGTTAGATGATAATAATATTACTGCTAAAGAAGGCTTTGAACATTTAATTGTTGATTTCGAAACATTAAATAATCTTGCTTTAAAATTAGTTAAACTAGCAGAAGAATTAGAAGATCCAGGAACAGCTGATTACTTTACAAGTGTCTCACAAGACCTCGGTAAAAATTTATGGATGTTCAAATCATACATTAAATAACTAGAATCGAAGATTTAAAGAAATAAAATGATATAACAATTAAATAAGAAAAAGGAGGACATAACATATGTCAGAAGATCACAAGCTAAAAGGAATGAAGGATGAATTTGTAGGTAAAATAAAAGAAGAAACAGGTAAGATTCTTAATAAACCAGATTTAGAATTAAAAGGTAAGATTCAAAAAAATGTTGGTAAGGGTGAACAAATGGCTGATGAAGCTCTAGATAACATTCAAGAGTCATATAAAGATCTAAAAGATGACGCCAAAGAAAAAGTTAACGATTTCGTTGACAAAATGACAGACAAAAAATAATAATTTAAATGTTTTGTATAAGGAAGCCAAATAATTTGGCTTCTTTTTTTTAAAAAATAAATTAAATGACATTTCTCAACAAAAAAACGAGACATCAAATTACTGTCTCGTTCTTTATTAAATCAATTTAATTGTGATCGTTCAATTTTGCTTCGTATTAACGTTTTTTTGTGAATAAGTTCAAAATAAACAATAATACTACTGCACCAACGATTGCTACTAGAAGACTTGGTAAGTTGAATCCTTCAACGCCACCAGATCCAAATTGGTTGAAAATAAATCCACCAATACTTGCACCTACGATACCAACGATAATGTTAGAAAGTAAGCCCATTTCTTTATTATTTCCTGTAACCATTGAAGCCAACCATCCGGCTAACGCTCCAAATACGATCCATGATAAAATTCCCATAATATAATTCCCTCTTTCTTTCTCTTTTTCCTTTTATATTTCTCATTGCTTTCATTTCTTTGCAATTTAATTTCAATTAGTATCGATAAATTGCAAATGAACCCGTGTTGTCAGGCATTTTCTCTTTAGGCAAGACAAGCACCTTGGCTTTAGTTTTATTCGCTAACTCTAAGAAAATGTTCAACACATCTTCTCCTTCTTTATAATCTTTTAAAGCACGGTAATGATTTGGAAAAGATTTTCCATCTTCCAATACCAATGTATCTACGCGACCCTCAATAAGAGCATGTGCTATTTCAGATACATCAGACGAAGCAGATTCGTCTTTTTTATTCACAAAATATCTTTTTAGTAAGTCATCTGTTTTTTCTAATAAAACAGGTTCTATCACTTTCCAAATCTTATTAACTAAATCTTTTTCATCATTTCTAACTGATTCAAGTGAAACCTCGATACCAGCATCAATGATGTGAGGATTCGCTGAAATTTTTCTGAACTCTCCTTGTTGCTCTGTAAGTCCTAATAACGCAATCGGTCGATTATTTGGATTATCTAAATGTTTAAGAATGAATCGATCAATGTATTGGAAATATCTCTGTGTATCAATTTTCTCTTCTTCACTTCGTGCATTGTGTCCATGATAGTTACCTACCAAACCGCCACTACTCACTACGTTCAGTGTTCTACCTTCAACTTCAGTTCCCAATACCTCATCTTTAGTCATGTCTAAATTCTCATCAAATTTAACTTCTTTATAGTCGTAACGGTTTCCTTTGTAAACTGCAAACTCTTCTTTTGATAATCCAATGACAAAATATTCATCATCCGATTGGAAGTGTCTCAATAATGGTTTTAAGTTGAAATGTTCTCCAACGTAAGTTAAATTACTGAATTTTCGGTTAACACGATAAACACTTAAATCTTTTTCATCTACCAATATTGCTAAGCCATTCGCATTGTGAATCCAAAATCCTTCATCCGCATGCAAAGCAGTCAGTTTTACTTCAATAGAATTTTTTACTGATTTATCTTCGATTTGATTGAGTACATCATTCATTAAATTTTTAAACTGAAGTCTATCACCTTTATTATCCGGCGCACTTCTATGAGTCTCCATGTAGATACTCACCTGTACTGCTGAATGGTTATTAATTATTTCAGGCGGAAAGCTAGTTTCAAATTTCATAAATAAACCCCTCTCTTTTGTTTTTTAAGTTATATTTTGTAACTTAAATCACTCCTTTCATACTGTTATAGTAAGCACATAGGAATATTTGAGAAAAGATATATAATCGGAAAATGTTGAGTCACTGGATTGCTTAGACCGATCATAGATCTTGTTCTTAAGTTTTTCTTTGTGTCTACTTCTACACATATTTTAACATTATTAAAAAAAAATTACATCTAAATGCTCTTCTGTTCATTATTTTACATTCTCTTACATGTGAAAGAATTATCTATTAAATCAATACTCCCTGATTTTATTATTTATATTAATCAAAAATTGACTCATAAATTAATAAAATAAATTAAAAATGCACTTTATTGGATAAACGTTTAATCTAAGGTATATACTTACTTAGAAAGCTTTTTAAAAACACGATTTAACACAGAAAGAAGAATCACCATGCAAAACAACATTGTCTTATTATCATGTCTCACCATATTACTTTTGGGCGCATTACTCGGAGCACTTTCAATTAAAAAAAATATTTATAGAAAAGGCATCATGGGTTTGTACATCATATTTCAAATTGTTTATTTAATTTGGAGACTCACCTACACGATACCAACAAGTTCAACTGGAGATACATTTTTTGGATCCCTTTTGTTATTAACTGAATTACTTTCCTTTACTCAGACTGCTGTTTTCATCTTATTATTTTGGAGTAAAGAAAAACCAAAAACAGCCCCTTTATTTACTGATGACTTCATTCCAGAGGTAGATATCTTTATTGCCACATACAATGAAGACAGTGAACTTCTTGAACAAACCATACTTTCAGCTAAATTAGTAGACTACCCTGAAAATAAAAGAACGATTTACTTATGTGATGATGGGCATCGATCAGAAATTAAGATACTTGCTCAGAAATGGGACATCAATTATCTTTCAAGAAAAGATAATAAAGGCGCTAAAGCCGGGAATTTGAATTATGCGATGGTTAACTCTAATGGTGATTTCATAGTTACTATGGATGCTGACATGAAAATGAAACCAAATTTCTTAAAAGAACTCGTCCCATACTTTAAAGATAAAGAAATGGGTTTTGTTCAATCACCTCAAGCTTTTCATAATCCAGATGTCTTACAACATAACTTATATGTAGAAAATAAAATCAGAAATGACCAAGACTTCTTCATGAGATATTTACAAGAATCAAAAAATAAATTTAATGCAGTCATATATGTTGGCAGTAATGCAATTTTCAGAAGAACTGCCATACACTCAGTAGGTGGATTTGTGACAGATGTTATTACAGAAGACATGGCAACAGGACTTCTAATACAAAATCAGGGATGGAAATCGGACTTCGTTAATAAGGTTCTCGCAACAGGACTTTCACCCGAAACGTTTCCAGAGCTCGTAAAACAACGTGTGAGATGGGCAAAAGGAAACGTCCAAGTATTCAAAAAATACAGTCCAAAATCACTTAAAAATTTATCGAACATTCAAAAAGCCCTATACGTAGATGGTGTTCACTATTGGTTTTTTGGAATATATCACTTCCTTTATCTTTCATTTCCTCTCTTATCAATATTATTCGGTGTTCAAATCATCAGTTCCAACGCAGCTTATTTCCTTCCTATTTGGTTTGTCTCTTATGCTCTTTCTAATATCGTGTTCGCATCTGTGGCAGGAAAACAATTCCGTCCAATGTGGGCCAATGTCGCTGAACTTGCAATCTTCCCTTACATCACTTGGGGAATCTTAAAAGAATTATTATTCAAGGACACCACAAAGTTTGCAGTAACAAGTAAAGGGCAAGTCGTAGACAAGACTACATTCCACTGGAATATGATGGCAACTCAACTCATCCTATTAGCACTTTCTATTGTAAGTATCTTCACGCTCCTCGTAAAATTGTTCAATAATCCAGTAGAAACTTTCAGTTATTGGGCGCTCCCATTTTTCTGGCTGCTATATAACACTTTATCTTTAATTGGCGCACTTCATATTTCAGTAGACAGACCCAGATATAAAAATGAGTTGATGAACAGTAAATCAATTGGATTTTTAGAACAAGATTCTAAAAGATATCCAATTACTATTATAAAAGTTCATGTATTGAAAGTCGTTGTTAAATTAGACCCCACAATGAAAGACATCATCAATATAGAAGATCAGTTTATGCTTACAATACAAGATAAAGTACAAATACCAGTTTCAGTTATTAAGATGGATGATTCCTCAGAATATTTTGTTTGTTCTTTAAAAGTTCTTGATCTTGATAATGATACAAATATGTTATTTCATCAGTATCTAGAACAACTCAATACCAAAGCCTTTAAAAATAGAAAAACAAACTACAAAAATCCCGTATATCATTTAACTTTTGGATATTACAAAAAAAGAAAAGCAATGGAAAGCATTATTGAATACTAATCAAAAAATCCCAAGCTTAGATAATTATCTAAACTTGGGATTTTTATATATATTTATTATGCTAATAAATAGTGGTAGTCCATTACGATTTTGAGTTTATAGTTGAATCCCAAAGCATTCAGTCTGGTCTCCATATAGTCCTTGAATACTAACTCATCAATTTGATTGTCTTCTTTACAAACCAAATCGAAATTTAATACATCATCAATTAAGCGCAAATCATGAAACTTTAACTTTGAATCAAAATCATATATTAACTGTTTGACAGCTTTATATATACGTTTAGATTCGATTCCATCTAAATCAATTGGATCCAGGTGAATGTCTAATTTAATTCCTGTTTCATTGATTACTTTTGTTTCAAGTTCGTTGGCAATATTGTGCGCTCTAGTTAGAGATAAATTACTGTCTACTTCAATATGAACAATAGCATAACGGTTAAATTTACCATATTGGTGAATCATTAAATCATGGTATCCAAATATTTTACTTGAATCATCCAATATTTCGATAATTGAATTGATGTCTGATTCACTGGGTCTTTCTCCGGCTAAATTTGAAATAAACTGAACAATCATTTTAACAGCTGCATAAAGTATTGAAAGAGAAATAAGTAACCCTAAGATTGCATCTAAGTTAAAAGAAAACATCTTTTGAGATAAAAAACCAATAAACAAAGATAAAGAAATTAAAATATCATTGCGAGAATCAACAATTAATAAGTACAACAAATCAGAGTGGCCAAAATTTGATTGTTTCTTATAGTAAACGATTAAAACGAACTTCAATATGATTGATATTATTATAACCAGGAATACATTGGGTCCCATGATAGTGACCTCTTTATTAAAACCAGATTGTATGGCCGACATGAAAACCTCAAAACCTAAATAGAGCATGATTAACGCCATCATGAACCCAGCAATCGATTCGAAACGCTCATGACCATAAGGATGCTCTCGATCAGCTGGCTTAGAAGCAATATTAAGTCCCCACAAAGCGATTATATTAGAGATTGAATCAGATAAGTTATTGAATGCATCAGCAACTAAAGCGACTGACCCACTCCAAAAACCAACACCCAACTTCAATAGAAAAAGAACCATGTTGACCAATAAGCCCACGATTCCTGTTTTTAAAGCCATTTTATTGTTGTTTAATTTATTTTCCATAAGTAGATTATATCACAGACAGATTATTTACTGTGTACTCAAGCGCAATTGACATGATGGGCATACACCATAAAGTTCCAATTGATGACGCACAATTTTATAATCAAATTCTTCGGCAATTTTTAATTCATACTCATGTAAAGGACACCCTTCAATGACACTAATTATTCCGCACTCCAAACAAATCAAATGATGTTGGTGTCCCCCTTTTCGATAAGAATAAACTGATTGAGAAGGTTCAAGAGGCACTGTTTTCATAATTAATCCGCTTTTTTCAAATTGGTCTAAAACACGGTAAAGAGTCGACAAATCCATTTGGTTTCTTTTTAAAGCTCTTTCAATGGAAGATAAAGTTAATGGAATTGTACTTTGTTTCAATATTTCTAAAACGGAAATTCTATGTGCTGTCGCCCGAAGCCCCACAGATCGTAATTCATCTTTTATTGTAATCATACTTTTTCCTCCAGTAAATCAATTCTCTCATCTATTTTAGTTATTTCTATTTGACCTTTTGTTAAATCATTCAAGTCATCATGAAAGTTTTCATCCAACAGTGACACACGATAAGTAGCCAATGCATCATAGCTGCGATCTGTTACCTCAGCGATCTCACTGAGATATACTTCTACATCGTTGGTGTAATTATAAGGAAACTTTATATCATAAATATATATAGGAACAGGAATCATGACTATTGAAGATTCAATGGCCAATGTGACACTGGAACCATAAGCACGAATTAAACCACCAACCCCTAAATTGGTGCCCCCGTAATAACGAACAACTACGGCAATAACCTTATTTAAGTTATTGCCTCGCAATACCTCTAACATGGGTAAGCCAGCAGAACTTGAAGGTTCACCATCATCATTTGAGCGCTCAATTTCATCTACAATAAATGCGCTACAATGGTGCGTGGCTTTGGGATGGGCTTTTTTAATTTGCTTTAAATAGGCTTTAGCCTCATCTTCATCCGTAACTGGACTCAAAAAAGACAAGAACTTTGATTTAGAAATTTCTTGTTCGATCAGCACTTCTTTTTTTATTGTTTTATAGTCCATATTTAGCATACATTCATTATACACCAAAAGAAAATAGAGCGGTTAAGCATAATAGTTTGACAATCAAAGTATTATTATTTATAATCAAGTTTGAACCAGGAGGTATTACCATGCACAAAATCGCATATATCATTGATTCATCTGTAGGATGGAGTCTTGAAGAAGCCAAAAACATACCAAATTTATTTGTTGCACCCTTATCAATTATTCATGAAAATAAAGAATATTTAGATCAAGTTGAACTTGACTACGCAGACATCACAGAAAAACTAAGCAGAAATGAAGTGATTAAAACATCACAACCTAACGTTGGAAGTATGATGGAGCTATATGAAAAAGTACTTAAACAAGATTACGACACCATCATTGCACTGACACTAACATCACACTTGTCAGGTACATACAATGCTTTCATGCAAGCAAAAGACATGCTGGGAAATCCAGATAACATCATAGTTATCGATACTCTAAGCGTTGCTGGCGTCATGCAAGAATTCATCAAAACAGGAATGCTATTGAATGAACAAGGAAAATCAATAACTGAAATTGTTGATGGTATTAAAGCCAGCCTAAAATTCACATGCTCATATCTCATTCCAGAAAATTTAAAACAATTAACAGCAAGTGGTCGTATTTCACCTGCAGCATCTGCAGTTGCATCATTATTAAAAATGCGCGTTCTATTAAAAATTGAAAACGCAGGAACCATCATAGAAAAATTCGCAACCGCAAGAACAGAAACAAAAATCATTGATGCCATGATCAAAGATCTCAAGCATGATGGTTTTGATCCAATTAAACATAAAATATATATCGCAGGTTGTGAAGCAAAAGAGATGGGCGAAAGAATCAAAGCACGTCTAAACGAAAGTTTTGATAATATTGAATATTATGAGTATGTGTTACCCGCAGCACTCTCAGTTCACACTGGAATCGGTACTACAGCCGTCCAATGGTGCCTTAAAGCCCCATATTATGCTAACCATGGTGTATAATAACTGTAAGCATAAGGAGGCTATACTATGAAAATCGCAGTAGTTGTTGATAGTGCATCAGACTATTTCAACCAAGAAATAAGAATGGAAGGCCTATTCGCTATTCCACTACAAATTATCAATGGGGATGAATCATTTAAAGAAAGTGTTGAAATCACCAATGATCAAGTGAACTCATTAATGCAACGGGGTAAATTATTAAAAACTTCACTTCCTGTTTTAGGAGAACTTGAAGTCTTATTTCAAGATATTAAAGACCAAGGCTATACACACATATTTGCAACACCCATAACCACAGGCATTTCAGGAACACTTGATACCATGCGAATTGCAGCAAACTCAGTTGATATTCCTTTCGACGCATTTGATTGCTATACCGCAATGCTTATTGAACTTGAATGTGCTTTCGCGGCAAGAAAACTCTTTGACAAAGGCTATGATATTGCTGAGGTCAAAAAAAGACTCAACGAAGCCGTGCTCAAATCAGACACGTTTATTGTACCCAACGACTTAGATCACCTTTCAAGAGGCGGACGTTTATCACCTTTAGCAGCGAAATTGGGCGGTCTTTTAAAGATTAAACCCATTCTTCACTTAAACCATCTCAGCGAAGGCGTCATTGATCCATTTGATAAAGTAAGAACCATGTCAAAAGCAATTGACCTTGTCATCAAGGAAATGGAAGCACAAGGCGTAGATGAAACCTATCACATTACACTGGTAGATGTAAACAATCCAAATGAACGAGATAAAACAGAAGAAAAACTGAGAACTACTTTCCCTAACTCAGAATTAACAGTTACTCAATTAATCTCAACTGTTTCGGTACACGTTGGAATTGGTACATTAGCATTCCAGTACATGAAAAAAGTAGATTTAAGCTAAAATAAAATTAGAAACTAAGAGCAGTCATCATTAATTTGATGACTGCTCTTTTATTTATTAACTATTTTATAAAATTTGACCCAGGTCAATTAAATTTTAATTATTCCTTGATATACTATGATTACAAGAAAGAAAGAGGAATATAAAATGACAAAACATACATTTGAACAAGAAAAAGAAAATAACTTAGAAAAACTAAAGCTATACGTACCCGTCGTATCCAGAGTTCACGGACCCACACATCCAGTCTTCTATGAAGTTCAAAAATCATACGACAAAATCATCAATAAAATAAACACAGGAAACACAGACTTAGAAGAAGACTTCAATAATCTAAGAACCATCACAGATAATTACAATGTACCCACTGATGTATGCGAAACATACGAAGCAGTCTACACGATGCTCAAAGAACTCGATCAAGCTTACAAACAATAATTAGCGAAATAGATCCATAAGAAATAAAAGGAGATCATCATGCAAAAAACAATACTAAAAAATAAAAATGTCATAACACTGACCAGTGCTATTCTAATTATAATGGCATTTACAGGGAAATTGGTTTTCAATAACGAAGAAATATTTCTATATTCACTCGTTATTGCATCCATCATCGGAGTCGCACCCATTGCGATTCAAGCTTACCAAGCACTCAGAGTCAAAGTCATCAGCATTGATGTACTGGTAACCATCGCCGTCTTAGGTGCATTCATCATCAAAAATTTTGAAGAAGCAGCAATCGTCACCTTTTTATTCCTATTCGGAGCCTTCCTAGAACAAAGAACCCTAAACAAGACCCGTTCAGCCATCAAAGAACTCACCCAAATGGCACCAGAGGTCGCCCTTAAACAGATGGTAAACAACGAATTCGTAGAAGTAGACATCGACGAAGTTGATATTGGAGACATCCTCCTGGTTAAAACAGGCGCCAAAATTCCAGTAGACGGCACCGTACTCCAAGGAGAAGGACACATCAACGAAGCCAGCATCACCGGCGAAGCCATCCCCGTAGGAAAAGAAATAAACTCAGGCGTATACGCAGGCACAATCCTAGAAAACGGAACCCTACAAATCAAAGCAGATCGAGTCGGAGAAGATACCACATTCGGTAAAATCATCGAACTCGTAGAAGAAGCCCAAGACTCGAAATCAGAAGCCGAACGCTTTATTGACCGATTCGCTAAATACTACACGCCCGCAGTATTACTATTATCAATATTGGTAGGAATCATATCAAAAGACATCGAACTCGCCATCACCATCCTCGTACTTGGATGCCCTGGAGCCCTTGTCATCGGAGTACCAGTATCAAACGTAGCCGGAATAGGTAACGGGGCACGACATGGTATTCTGCTTAAAGGTAGTGAAGTCATCAGAGACTTCAGCCGACTCGACACCATGGTATTCGACAAAACAGGAACCCTCACCATCGGTAAACCAAAAGTAGCACAACAAGAAATCTACACACAAGACATCCAAGAAACACTATCCTACCTATCAAGCGTAGAAAAAGAATCCGATCACCCACTGGCCAAAGCAATTGTAGAACACATCGGCGAAACAAAACTTTATCCAGTCGATAAAACAGACGTCATTAAAGGTGGCGGCATCATAAGCACCATCAATGGTCATAAAATCATAGTAGGAAATGTGCTGTTAATGAACCAAGAAAATATTCATCTAGATGAAAAACAAAAGCAAGACATAAAAAAATACGAACAAAACGGAAACTCACTGGTCCTCACAGCCATAGATGGAGAACTAAAAATACTCATGGGCATCCGCGATCAAATCAGACCCGGAGTCAAAGAAGTCCTACAACAACTAAAAAAACTAAAAGTAAAAAACTTAATTGTCCTATCAGGAGACAACCAAGGAACCGTAGACCTTGTGGCTGAACAACTTGGACTCACAGAAGCCCATGGCCACATGCTTCCAGAAGATAAAGCAAACTACATCAAAGAACTCCAAGATAAAGGCCAAATCGTCGCATTCGTAGGGGATGGCGTCAACGACAGCCCATCCCTAGCACTCGCACACATCGGCATCGCCATGGGAAGTGGCACCGACGTCGCAATAGAAACTTCAGACGTCGTATTAATGAACTCAGACTTCACCAGACTACCCCACGCCCTAGGACTCACAAAAGCCACAGCAAACAACATGCTTCAAAACATCTTCATTGCAATCGGCGTAGTTCTTGTGTTACTCTTCAGCGTATTCTTCAGTAGCTGGATGAACATGTCCATCGGCATGCTGGTTCACGAAGGCAGCATCCTTGTCGTCATCATGAATGGGATGAGACTTCTAAGATATAAATTGAAGGCATAGAAAAATAAATGATAAAAAAAAATAAATGATAAAATCACAATAAATTGATCTAAGTCAATTAAATAATATGAACAACCGTGTATAATATAATTAGGAAAAGAAAAGGAGAAACACACATATGAAAAAAGCAGTCATTCAATTAGAAGCACTTACTTGCCCATCATGCATCCAAAAAATCGAAGGCGCAATGAAACAACTAGATGGCATCGAACAAGATACCGTAAATATTTCATTCAACTCAAGCAAACTAAAATTCAACTTTGATGATGAAAAACAATCCATCGAAACCGTTGCACAAGCAATCGATAAACTTGGATACGAAGTCTTAAAACAACAAGTAAAAGACATCTAAACTTAAGAAAAACACCGCAGATTTTATTCTGCGGTGTTTTTCTATAATTATTTACTATCTTTCAGTTATTCTTTAAGCCAATCATGAATATTCTTTTCAATACTAAACATTGATTCTTCATTAAAAATATCAACCCACTCACAAGCCATTTGATGTTTAAACCAAGTCACTTGTCGTTTCGCAAACCTACGAGTGTTTCTTTTAATGAGCTCCGTAGTTTCAACAAGACTGAGCTCATTATCAAAATAAGCTTCAAACTCACGATAGCCAATGGCACTCATGCTTTTAAAAGAAAATAAATCAGGATACACATCCAATAAATCTTTTACTTCTTTAACCAAACCTGATTCCATCATGATGTCTACCCGTGAGTTCATGCGCTCATACATCAACTTACGATCCCCTTGTAAGAATAAGACATGGGCATCATACAACAATTCATCTTTCTTCTTTTCGTTAATTTCATCTTTAGTTTTTTGATGAAAGTAGAAACTCTCCAAAGCACGCTTGATTCTTTTAACATTATTGGGATGAATTTCTTGTGCAGAAACAGGATCCACCTTAAGAAGCTCAGAATACATTTGCGACTCAGAAAAATCAAACGTCATCTCTGGCTTCTCTTGCTCATCCTCAAACTTATAATCCTTAATTAAAGCATTAATGTATAAGCCGGTACCCCCAACAACAATGGGTAGTTTCCCTTTAGCATGGATCAAATCAATTGCCTCACGAGCCAAAGTTTGAAACTGAGCCACATCATACCCATCCGTTATAGAAACAACATCAATTAAATGATGTGTGATGCCATCCCGTTCAATGATGGACGGTTTAGCCGAACCAATATTCAACTCACGATAGACCGCCACAGAATCAGCAGAAATAATTTCGCCATTTAAAAGATGAGCCAACTTAACACCCAAACTCGATTTTCCACTCGCTGTTAAACCGGCAATAACCAGAACTTTCCTCATCGCTTAAACTCTTTAATGAGCTGAGTATGTTCAACACTCAAGAATGTAGGACGCCCATGAGGACAATGATAAGCCTGTCTACAAGCACGCAAATCCTCAACCAACGCAATCATCTCAGGCATCGATAAGTACTCGTTAAAACGCACAGAAGAGTGACAGGCTAAAGTCGCCAAACCCAAACTTCTGAAATCTTCTTCAGATATATTCTTTTCATCTTCAAAACCATCTAAGACTTCAGTTAAGAACTCATTGAGTTCTTTTTCTTTCATCCACATTGGCATGGATCGAAGAATCAGTGAATCTTCATCCAAAACATCAAGCTCAATTTGAAATTGTTTTAAAACCGCATTCACTTCATCAATGCGACCCACAAGAGACTTTCTTCCCTCAATCACATGAGGCATCAACAACATTTGTTCAGGATGATTTTGATCCAGTAAACGATCTTGATAATACTCATAACGAATCCGTTCCATCGCCGCATGCTGGTCAATGATATAAAGACCCAAATCCCCTTGAGCCAAAATATATTTACCTGACATCTGAGATAAAACCTTTAAAGGTTCAATCTTTCCTGATTCAGACTCTACTTCTTCAATTATTTCTTCTTTTAATGTTTCTACTTCGATAAAAGATGTTTCTTTATCTACTTGAGGCAATTCATTTTCTTCTTTTCTTTCAAAACTAGAAAATGATGCAGGCAATGCACTCGCTTCCTCAACCTCAGCAGGAAAAATACGCTCATTCAACAAATCTTCTTTAAAAGATTGTTGTTCAACAATTTCTTTTTCCTTAAAAACCATTCTTTGAGGACGCATTTCTTCACTCAGTCTGCTTTCAAAATAATTTAAGATGAGTTCAATCAATAC
>CBDUDQ010000010.1:0-28565 GCA_965365985.1 uncultured Erysipelothrix sp.
TGCATCCGCACTGCGATAAATATTATTCAAATCTCTAGTTTCTTGATACTCTTTTTCATCAGTCATGAACCCAGCCTCAATTAAAGTGCTCGGACCAAAACTAGAACGCACAACATATTGAATGTTTTTATATGCGCCACGGGCACTTCTACCAGTGATTGCGGCTAAATCATCCGCCATATCCTGAGACAAATGAGCAGACTCATCATAAAAATAATAAGATTCCACCCATTTAGGACTGTTTATAGCGGCAGTAGAATTGTGGTGCACAGAAACAAAAACATCACCACGCGCATCATTAAATGCATTCACTCTATCCCAAAGACTCACAAACTCATCACTGGTACGCGTCATCACCACAGTGGCACCCATTGATTTCAAACGAGATTCCAAAGCCAAACTCAAAGCCAAGTTCAAATCAGCTTCAGTTGTTTTTTCTGATTTATGAATGGCACCTGGATCTTTTCCACCATGCCCAGGATCAACTACTATGGTTCTGCCTTTAAGCGATTGACTCTTATCAGTTTCCATAACAGGAGACTTCTTCAAAGTGATTGATATTTGATCATCCTTAAGAGAAACCAAATAACCCCATAATTCCATGTCAGTAAGATCAATGGTAAAAGTCATATTCCCCATGCCATTATCAGATTTCACTGAACTGAATAAGTCACCATTTAAAGAAGAAACATCCCCATTAAATTCAGCACCCACAAAACTAACAACTAACTGATTATCAGTTTTATATATGTAGGGAAGCGGGGCACCCTTTTCTTTAATTGTCAGGATTTCTAAATCACCCTCCTGTGTTAATTCCATATTAGAAAAATTAAAGGGTTTTACCACAGGAATATCCTCAGTATATTTCTCCATGATGTAGTCACCCGTACTGGTTAAGTAAGCCAATATTTTACCCGTCTTAGGATCATTGATGTATCCCATAACGTTAATTTCAGCACCCTTAACCGTCGTCGTTTTAATTATTTTTTCATTTAACGGATTCTCCAGCATACTCGCAACAGCAGAAACCACTTTAATTCCTTTTTGAGGAATGGCAATAGTTCCGCCTACAAGCGCTTCACGACTTGAACGATAAAAATCATCCATCGCATCTGACATTGTATAAAGACCAGCATACTCTGAATCCTTATCAGTCTCACCTAAAGCCAATGAGCCCTTAAGAATCTTTTCAAGACCCTCTAATTTCTGGGCATTCATAGCAGAAGTAATATAACCCATTTCAAGCTCAGAAGATTCACCCACATCAAACACAAATGGATTGGTATTTTCACCACTTGATGCACGAGAAAACAAATCAGCTGATACATTTGGATCCTTTAAATCTGTATCATTGTAGACATCCAAAGAAACACCATCCACCGTAATGGATTTATCTTTAAGGCTTGCGCTACCAGTCACCTTATATTTTGAAGCATCACCCATAATAAACATTTGAACTGACTCTTCAGCCGCTTTTTTACTCAATCCTTTTAAGTATGCTTCAGATGAATTTTCTGAACTCACAAATAAAGAATTTAAACCCTGACCCTTTACAGAAGCCAAAGTTGAATCAATCAGTTCATTTAATGCCTCATCTTTTAAATCAGCATTAGAAACCACTATTCTACCTTGTATTTTATCCTCAGTTTTATATGCTTGAAATTTATTTCCAAATAATGGTTTAACTACAAATAAATAACCCAATATCAAAATGATTAACAGCGCAGTCCCAGACAAAGCCACGACTAATTTACCTTTATTATTTAATCTCATATACACAAATCCTCACAGTCTTCAGTAATTATAACCCATTCCATTTCTAATTTGGTATAATACTTTTATGAAAACTATACAATACGAAAATAAAACCATCCACATCATCTCAACCGCCCACGTTTCACTTCAATCTGTCATCGAAGTAAAAGAAGCCATTGAGCTCATTCAACCCGAGGTCGTATGCATCGAACTCGACGATCAGCGCGCTAAAAACCTTAACGCCAAACCCAGCAATCCCGATATCATAGAAATCATCAAACAAAAGAAAATGGGCACTTTCGCCGCAAACCTCATTTTATCTTCTTACCAAAAAAAGATGGCCCAAGAAATTGGATCAGAAGTCGGCGGAGAAATGAAACAAGCCATGAAAAGTGCTAAAGAATTCAACATCCCCGTTAGAAATATTGACCGAGACGTTCAAACAACCTTTAAACGCATCTGGGCTAAACTCGGATTCTTCAAACGCATCAACCTCTTCGCAACCCTGGTCTTATCAGCATTCAGCTCAGAAAAAGTAGAAGAAGATGACATAGAGAAACTCAAAGAATCAGACTTACTCTTTGAGGCGGTAAAAGAACTGGACGACAAACTTCCGGAAGTATCCCAAGTTCTACTCCATGAAAGAAACCAGTACATGGCAGAAAAGATCAAAGCTTTACCCTACAACAATATTATCGCTGTAATCGGAGCCGCACATACTGAAGGCATGATTGAAGCATTCAATCAAAGCCATTCAATCAAAGACCTCGAGTTCATCCCAAATAAAAAGAAAATTAACTGGGCACAATGGATTGTTCCTGTGGTCATCGTTACTTTGTTAACCTTACTCACACTCAAAACACCCAACGTAGGACTCAAACAACTCTTTTGGTGGTTTATTCTATCCAGTGGCAGCGCAACTCTCAGTACCATTATTTTAAAAGCACATCCCTTAACAATCATCACTACCCTAATCACCGCACCCATTGGGACATTGTCTCCCGTACTTGCCGTTGGTTTCTTTGCGGGCTTAATGGAAGCCTATCAAAGACCCCCAAAGGTTTCTGATTTCGAGAGCCTTCATGAGGATGTCAGCCATTTCAAAATGTGGTTTAAAAATAAAGTCCTGCGAGTCCTTTTAATCTTCATCATTACCAATCTTATGAGTTCCATAGGAACCTTCATTGCATTGGGATCGATTATTTCCAAATTACTCAAATAAAAACATCACTTATCGTGATGTTTTTTTCTTTAGAATTAATAATGTTGATATGACAAACAATCCCCCAGCCACATAGAATGTCGCGATGGGCTCAATAGAATAAACAAATGAAGTGAGGAGCGCACCCGCGATTTTACCCAACATGCTCACGGCATTATAAACACCCGCAAGTTGGTTCCCTTCATGAATATTTTTTCTTTGAGAAACAAACAAGTTTTGAATGACTGGAAGCATGACCGTATATACACCAAACCAAGCCAGTCCCACCAAAACAAAGAAAATCATTTCTTTAGTAAATCCAAGCCCTACAGCCAAGACCCCTAATAAGACAAAGATGATTCTCAACATTTTTTCTTGATTCAAAATCTTCTTCTTAATGATCCACAAATTCAACACAATGGCCAAGACTCCGGTCATGGCTTTAAATAAACCAAATTCAGAAGGCAAGAAACCAAAGAACTCTTTAACATAGTATCCAAAGGATTGATCAAAGAGTGTGGTCCCCATTGAAGAAACCAATACGGATATTAACAACATCAGTGTGAATCCTTTGATTAAATATCTTGATTCTTGCATGACCTTAAATGGATTTGATTTGGCAATGATATCCCGGTCTATTTTCTTCTCAACAACGGATTCAAGTGGACCCAATAAGAAATAGAATAAAGCCCCCACTACTAAATGCAATCCCGCTTGAACAAAGAACGTTAACTTAATAGAAACATCTCCCAGAGTTCCCCCAATAAAGAAACCAAGTGCCGCACCCACAGAAATGATGATTGAAGAAAGAGTGATGTAACGCGCTTGCTCTTCTTGCGGTGCTTCATTCACGATGTATAAAATGAATCCCACTTGGAAACCACCAGCAAATACTCCAGATAGAAGGCGGGCAAGATAAATCAAAACTTCAACACTAGAAAATGCGAATAGTATTTGTGCAACAGCATATCCAAAACTGGAAATCATTAAGATTCGAGTTTTTTTCATGGTATGACCTAAGTTAGACCATACCAAAGCAAATATAAAGTTGGTCAAGCTCATTGCGGCGAAGCCAATCCCAAATACGCGAGATGGCATCCCTAAATTTGTGAGGAACGTTGGGGTCACTGGATGACCCAAATTCATTCCGATGGTCATCAACAGATTCAAGACCAGAAAAATACTCATTTTATGCTTTTTTATCATTTGGTTCACCTCTTAAAAACAATAGGGTAATTATAACATAGCGCAAAACAAAACAAAGGCTTTCGCCTTTGTTATTTAGTCCATAATTTTTCTGGATAAGTACCATCTGTTTGGAATGTTTCAAATTGTGCCAATACATTTGGTTTGTCTTCTTGATATGTAACGCCAAACCATCTGTCTGGTGTTTCAAGAATTTTAACTTTTAATAGACCATCATCAATGAGTGATCCCACATCATTTGGTAAGAGTGCTTCTGATTTCATTGGATTCTTTTCAACATCTTCTTTTAGGAAGCGCTCAAATTTAGAAGCCATTAAATCAAAGATTGAAGGGTCAAAGCCCCAGAAGTTCATGGATACCATTGTGTTTTCAGGAATGATTGCTTCATCATCTCCACCAACAACACCCGCATCACTCATTTTAATACCATCCATTTCAACAATGGCTGATAAATAGCCATCATCGTTTTGGCAAACACCACGCGTTACTGTACCATGTTCAGTAATTGTTTTATCAACAACATAACCGATCATTGCGGCATTTGTAGGTGAGACTTCTTCATTAAGGAATTGTGCCATTTCAATGAATGCTTGTTTTCCGTAATAGTCATCCGCATTGATAATGCAAAATGGATTAGTAACGTGATCTTTGGCAGCCAATAACGCATGGGTTGTTCCCCAAGGTTTTTCTCTGCCTTCAACGCCCTTAAACCATTCTGGCACATCATCGATGGCTTGGAATGCATATTCAACGTCAATAAAAGGACGTAACGGCGCCACAAGCGCTTCTTCAAAAATTGTTTCATGTTCTTTTCTGATGATTAATACAAGTTTTTTAAATCCTGCATCAATGGCATCATAGATAGAGAAGTCGATGATGGCCTCGCCACTCTTACCAAATTTATCAATTTGTTTGAGTCCCCCATAACGACTGCCCATCCCAGCAGCTAAAATTACTAAAGTTAGATCTTTCATATACCCTCCTGTGATTTCTTTATAATTGTATCACATTAAGCTCAACAGTTTAAGACAGTAAAATAAATCGCTTGAAGTTCTTTTTTCTCTGTGTTAGTATGTTAATACAGCAACACAGGAGGAACATATGGAAAACTATGCAATTCAAATAAACAACGTTTCAAAAAACTATGGTAAATTTAAAGCAATACTTGATGCTGATTTAAAAATCGAACGCGGTTCTATTTATGGTTTGATTGGAAAAAATGGAGCAGGTAAATCAACCCTATTCAAACTCATCTTAGGCTTATCTTCATATCATGAAGGAGAAATACTCATTAACGGAAGTAAAGACAGTAAGGAACGCTCAAAGATTGGTTTCTTTATTTCCAGTAATTTTTTCCCTGATTTAAATGCGAAAGAGAACTTAATCTACCAATGCAAGCTTAAGAGAATCACTGACAAAAGCGAGGTGGATAGAGTTTTGAAAATTGTAGACCTGGCTGGCGTAAAAAAAGATTACAAATCATTCTCAATGGGTATGAAACAACGTATGGGTATCGCCAGCGCAATCTTGGGTAGTCCATCCATTGTGATCTTAGATGAACCCATCAACGGACTGGACCCACAAGGCATTAAAGAAATCAGAGAACTCATCAAACACTTAAGTCACGATTTGAAAATGACCGTCCTGGTCTCATCTCACATCTTAAGTGAACTCGAACTGATTGCTGATAAGTTTGGCATCATCCATCAAGGACGCATGATCAAAGAATATGCAGTAACTGATGATAAAGAAACAAGAACTTATCTATCAACAACTAACAACACTAAGGCACTCCAAGTCTTAAATATGTTTAAGATAGAAGCAAACAATGAAAGCAGATTAATTGTTAACGAAACCTTAAATCTAAGCCAAGTCTTTTATCCATTAATCAAAGAAGACATTGAAATACTAGAATTTTACACAGAAAATCAAACCCTTGAAGAAAATTACTTCAAACTTACTGGAGGCACACAATGATTCATCTAATCAAAGCAGACTTATACCGCTATTCAAAAAAGAAATCACTTCTGATACTCCTGGGACTATTCTCTGCCCTTCTACTATTCGTTTATTTTCAAATCAGTGATAAAGAGATGACAGTGATTTTCTTAACTGAACTCATCAGAATGTCTCCGATGTTAATAGGTATTTATTTATTCTCAATTATCTATGGCGATGATCTCAGAGCTAAATCTTCTCAATCAAGCATTGGTTTTGGTTATTCAAGAACAAGCATCATCATTTCCAAATTAATATCAGGCATCATCATGACAAGCTTAATTTTCATTTACGTGATCATTAACTATGCATTAATGGCCCTAATATTTGATTTAAATATTAATACAGAAATCAGAAACCTTATGGGACATAATTTTATTCTTTCTCTCATACTTATCATTTCTTTCTTTTCACTGGCATCCATCCTTGCTTTCTTAACACAGAAATCAACATTAGGAATCATCACTTATATTTTATTGGCCAGTGGTTTTGTTAACAGCATTTTGGGACTTATATTTAAATTACAAATATTCAAATCAATCTTCAAAAACATCAATGATTATACGGTCACTAATAGCATCAATACGATTTCAAACTTGTTGAATAATCAAAAAGCATTAACGCTTCAACCCGTTATAACAGTCATCGCATTTCTTGTGATTTCTACCACAATCAGTGTAATCGTGTATAAAAATGTTGAATTAGAATTCTAATTTGATAAGATACTATCAGCGAGGTAATTATATGAAAAAAATATTTGTAGTTTTATTGGCAAGTCTTGTGTTAGCAGGATGCGCAAAAAAAGAAACCGTTGAAACACCAGAAGTCGTTGTGGGCGATAAAAATCCCGTAGTCACAATCACAATGGAAAATGGCGATACGATGATTGCTGAACTTTATCCTGAAATAGCACCTAACACCGTGTACAACTTTATTGAGCTCATTGAAAAAGGGTTCTATGATGGCTTAACATTCCACAGAGTCATTCCTGGTTTCATGATTCAAGGTGGCGACCCGGATGGCAATGGTACGGGTGGTCCAGGTTATGGGATTCAGGGTGAGTTCGCAAGCAATGGATTTGCCAGCAATGATTTAAAACACACTGATGGCGTTCTTTCGATGGCAAGAAGTCAAAATAAAAATTCAGCTGGATCTCAATTCTTCATCATGAGCAATGCAAGCCCAAGTTTAGATGGGGATTACGCAGCTTTCGGTAAAGTCATTGAAGGCATGGAAGCAGTTCACAAGATTGTTAATACTAACAGGGGCGAAAATGATAAACCTTTAAAGGGTTCTGAACAAGTCATTAAATCAATGACTGTTGATACATTTGGCACCAAGTACCCAGAAACAATCAAAGGTTAAAGAAGCCTTGCAATTGTCTACTTAATTGAGTATTATAGTAAGGCAATGCTGCCATAGTTCAGTGGTAAAATAGAGCAATGGTAATGCTCAGTCTCGAGTTCGATTCTCGGTGGCAGCACCATTAAATACAACAAAGCCTCCCTTTTGGGAGGCTTTTTCTTTATTTACTATTATTTTTAATCTTTTGATTACCAAGTTTCATTCATTAAATGTTGATAGATTGTTCCTATAGGAAGACCCATGATTGCATTGTGATCGCCATCAATGTGTTTTAAGAATAGGGATGCGCCACCTTGGATGCTATAAGATCCAGATTTACCCATGGGTTCTTTGGTATCAACGTAGCTTTGAATTTCTTCATCGCTCATTTCATAAAATGTTACTTTAGAAGCACTATAGAATGTAATCTCATGATTACCTGATGCCATATAGACACCCGTAATCACTTCATGCGTTCTATTCGATAAACTTTTCAGCATCTTGAATGCATCTTCTTCATCTTGTGGTTTTCCTAAGATTTCTCCGTCTAATACAATGACTGTATCTGCGCCAATTAAGACAGAGTTAGGATATTCATTAATGACTGATAAGACTTTATCTTTAGCCAGTTCTTGAATTTGATCTATAATATTTAATTCTAAGTTCAGGGTTTCATTTTTCTTCGGACTGGCCGTTTGGTAAGGGGTTCTTAACAGTTCCATCAATTCTCTTCTTCTTGGTGACTGGCTGACCAAGATTAGACTTTTATGCATCATTTTATTTTGTTTCTCACATACACATGCTTAACATTAGAGTTAGGTGTTTTTCTTTCGTCAATTTCAAAATCATTCATTGATTTAACCAGTGGGGTTAACTGATAGAAACCGAAGTTTCTAGGGTCAAAGTCTGGTTGTTTTTTCATGATAAGATTCCCCAGGTCTCCCATAAATACATAGCCGCTGTCATCCGCTAAATCATTGACCGATGACATGATCAACTGTTTAATTTGAGCACGGCTTTCTTTACTAATTTTAGCTTTTTGATCGTTTTTACTTGGAGTCTCAATGATTTCAAAGTAAATAAATTTATCGCAAGATGCGATGAATGGTGCTGGAGTTTTTCTTTCCCCAATACCAATAACATATTTACCGGCTTCACGTAATCTTACCGCAAGTCTTGTAAAGTCTGAATCACTTGAAACAATACAAAATGATTCGACGTTGCCCTCATAAAGTAAATCCATTGCATCAATAATCATTGCTGAGTCACTCGAATTTTTACCTTGAGTATAAGCATATTGTTGTATTGGAGTAATTGCATGTTCTAACAAAATGTTTTTCCATGCTGAAGATTGAGAACGGGTCCAATCTCCATAAATTCTTTTGATGGTGGGCGTTCCGTATCGTGTTAGTTCACTTAATACGCCCCCAATATTCGAATAGGGTACATTTTCGGCATCGATTAAGACCGCAATGCGTTGTTCATTTCTTGTCGCCATAGTTTATGACCTCTTTTCTATAATAAATTCTACACCTTCTTTGATATTTCTAACACTAACCAAGTAGCCATAATTACTGACCACTCGATTTACAATGGAAAGACCAAGACCAAACTGACCGCCTTCACCTTTTTCATATGCTTTGAAAAGTTGGCTGGTTCTGTTTTGATCGATAGATTCCCCATCATTATATACTGATAAATAGTTATCTTTGATTTCAATGACCACTTCTGTGATGGCATATCGAAGGGCATTGTCTAATAAGTTCTCCAACACCACGCGCCATGGCTCTTCGAGTCCCATGAATGTGGATGATTCTGAAATCAAATGAATGTCAATTTCAGGTCTGATTTGGTTGCTTGATAAAATAACGTGTTCTACAACTGCTTTGAGTTCAAATTCTCTGTTAGCGAATTCTTGCTCATTACTCAGATAATCCATTCTGTTAAGCATCAATAAATTAAAGACTTTCTTTTCAAGTCGATCTGCATGTTCGATGATGACATCAACAGATTTTTCCAATGTTTCATAAGGATAAATACCATCCTTGATGCTTTCACCATAAGATTTTATGGTCGCGATTGGAGTTTTTAAATCATGAGAAATATTTTGAATCATTTCTTCTTTTAATTTCTCTTGTCGTTTAAGTTCTTCGTTCATTTCAACCAAGACAGCAGCCAACTCACCGATTTCATCATTGCGATCAATGTTTAAAACTGGATCTTCGTTGCGTCTGATTCGATTGATATAATCTTTTATTTGGTTTAGTGGATGAATGATATAAGTAACCCAAACAAGCATCAACATAAACATGACACCCATGATGATCATGATGATGTTTATGATGTTGTTGATTAAAAGTTTCTTAAACTGACTTTGATAGTTTTGGGACATCAATGTCGCAATGACACCGCGATCACTTGGCATACTGGTAATCGTGTAGAGGCTGGTTTTCTCAAAACGTCTATCAAAGCTTTCATTAGAATTCATTTTAAGGACATCATCTTTAACATGATCTAAAAGTGCTTCATCCACCACATTGATGTTATTTGAAAGAATGGTTCCTTCTTTATCAAATATAATGTGGGTAATATCAATGTCTCGCGGTCCATATAAATCGACCCCTTCAAATCCTCTAATATAGTTATAAACAATATTCTGCTGAGAGCGATGAATCAGATCGTACATTTGTTGATCAACAAATGTATCAACGTTTAAATTCAACACTCCGAAAAAGAATAATAAAAAGAAAGTCGACGTAAAAATGACAATCGCCAAAAGCTGTTGTGTCAAAGTCAACTTTCTTATAAATTTTGATGGCTTTTTCATCCTAAACGGTATCCAAAACCATAAATTGTTTGAATATTTAATCCTGGCATTTTCTTTCGAAGACGTCTGAGTGTGTCATCTACTACCCGGTCAGAACCAAAGTAATTGGTTTCCCATACATGAACTAAAATCTGCTCACGCGTAAACGCCACTGAGCGATTCTTAACAAACATCATTAATAAATCAAATTCTTTTGTGGTCAGTTCTAACTCTTCACCGTCTTTAAGTGCTTTACGTTGTTTTTCATCAATCATATAGCCATCCACTTCAGTATGAATGTCCTGAGCATAAGCACGCTTAATGATATTGTTCACACGTAAAACAAGTTCTTTTGGGGAGAACGGTTTTGTGATGTAATCATCACTCCCTTTTTCAAGTCCAATAATGCGATCAAATTCTTTGTCTCTTGCGGACATGAAAATAACTGGAGTTGACTCAGAATAAGCTTTGATTCTTTCAATCAAATCAAATCCAGACTTATTATCCAACATGATATCCAATATCCACATGTGAACATCGTCATCGTGCACGTGTACGTTCGCTTCATCATAAGTGAAATACGAACGCACTTCATAGCCTGCTTTTTCTAAGTAGCTCTTAACCAGTTCGTTTAAATCTTTTTCATCTTCAACAATACACACAACATATTTCATAATATCACCTATTATCCTATGTTTTGAATTACACTCATCATATCATCGGCATATAAATCACACAAATCAATTGATTTCGCCTCAATCATGACACGTACCAATTCTTCAGTACCAGATGCACGAACCAGAACACGGCCCACATCTTTAAGTTCATGTTCTATGCGAGACACAGCAGACAATACATCCGCATGTTCCATTACAATTTTCTTATCTTTAACTTTAATGTTTACTAATTTTTGTGGGTATTCTTCAAAATCACGGGTCAGTTCTTTGAATGACATTTTCTTTTCTGCTACGATTTCACTTAAGAATAAGGCAGTCAATACGCCATCTCCGGTAGTCATAGAATCTTTAAGAATGATGTGGCCCGATTGCTCCCCACCCAATAGATAATCCATTTCTACCATTTTGGCAAAAACATGTTTATCCCCAACATCAGTCGCGACAACACTCAATCCTTTGGCTTCACATGCTTTCATGAAACCCAAGTTAGCCATGATTGTCGAAACCACAGTGTTGTGATTTAATTTATTTTTTTCTTTTAATGAGCAACCTAAGATATAAAGAATTTGATCCCCATCAACCATTTCACCTAAATGATTGACTGCCAAACAACGATCAGCATCCCCATCAAAAGCGAATCCCATGTCTGCTTTTAAATCAAGAACTGCTTTTTGGAGCGTTTCAGGATGGGTTGATCCACATTCTGTATTGATGTTAAAACCATCAGGTGACCAGTGAATGACATCAACTTTTGCGCCTAGAGCTTTAAAAGCCTCTTCAGCAGAAGATATGGCTGAGCCATTCGCACAATCTAATACAATGTGTAAACCATCAAGAGGCGTTGTTACTTTTGACTCAATATAATTTAGGTATAAATCCAAACCTTTATCATAATTAATAATTTGTCCAACATGATCACTTGAAACATAATCCAATTTGATATCACCATCAATGAATTGTTCAATTTCACTTTGTAATTCATCCGTAATCTTCATTCCTGTGTTAGCGAATACTTTCAGACCATTATCCATATAAGGGTTGTGGGAGGCAGAAATCATGACCCCACCAGCAAAGCCCTCATTTTTGATTAAGTGCGCTACAGCAGGTGTTGCACACACACCCAGGACATAAACATCGGAGCCCATTGAGCTCGCGCCTGCAGCAACTGCATTGGCAAACATTGAAGACGATAATCGTGTATCCATTCCAATGAGTAATTTTTCACCCTTATTGGCAAAAGCAAGGTATTTACCTAGTGCCAAAGCAATATCAACCGTTAATCTAACATTGGCTTCTCCTCGAATGCCATCTGTTCCAAAATATTTACTCATTTTAAACACCCCTATTTTATATTCTTAATTGATTATTAATTCATGTTCATTGATTGTTATATATTACTGTTTAATTATATTAAATACCAATTTCTCTTCAAGTGCTTTGATGCGATACAATCCACTCTTTTGATCAACATAGTCAATGAAAAGTGGCAATTCTTGATTGTCGCCCACTTTAGCATCTCTTAAATCAAGATAAACCAAAACATGATCCAATGAGAACTCCGCTAAGTTTTCAGCAGTACCAAATACTTCAATGCTTGTAAACGGATCTTCTTTGTCTTGTAAAGCCAAAGATAAACCATTCACATTATATAAATAGTTAATTGGAATTTGATCAAAGACTTTTTTCTCACCTGCACCCAGTTTAATTTCAACAGACACTTTCGATACAGTTCCCTGTCTGATGCCAGATGGCAAGACAATGCTTTGAACAAAACTTGTATCTGAAATGATGCTTGATGCTTTAATTGGGAAAACAATTTCAGTAATTTTATCCAAAACAGACTGCGGTCCATAAATGGTCATCGCTTCATTGTTCATGGTTAAACTCTTAATGGCCTTACCATCAGGAATCTCACCCTCAAACACCGCTTTAATCGGCACTGTTTTTGAAGGAGAAGAAATTTCAACTTTAGCTGAAACCTTATTCGGAATGATATCAACATTAGACAGACGCTCACCCATAGAGTTATATGCCACAATCAGTGCATCCGTTTCGAATGTACTGGTTTGACCCGAAACATCTATTAAGGCTTTTACCATTGCGACTTCATCCAAGCTCTTCTTAGAAGCCCGAATCGTAACATCACGCATTGCAAGCTCAGGTTCACTCAAGACATATTGAGAACCCAATTTTTCAGTGTTGATAAAATCATAAGTAAGTTCAACCGTTCTGGCTTCCTTAGTTTCAATTGTTACTGTGGCAGCACCAGGATTGATATGCGTTCTTAAACGCGAAGACAAACTGTTAACGACATACTTCACTTGGTGGGTACCTTCTGAATAACCACGAAGATCCAGTTCAACATTAAATTCCTCTTGAGGGTTTACCATTGAAATATCTGAATAATCACCAACCAAAGTCAATTCAACTAAATCTTCATAACCACTGACTTCATACATTTCAGTATTATAATTCACACTCACCGGAACATCTTTAACTTCCAATGATGATGAAGTCACCACTTGAGTTCCCCCTTGGTTGAATGCAAGGTATACCAACAAGGTAATGCCAAACGCAACCATAAGCCCATGACGCGGGTCAAAGAGAATTCTGTCAAAACTATCACTCATCCATTTAATGACACGAGAGAGCGCAGTACCAAAGGCCTCATAGCGTTTAGACAACTTCTTGGACTTCTCAGCAATGATTTGAGCCAACTCTACTTTATCGTTGGGATCTTTTTGAGGATTTTGTTTATGACTCATCGCGCTCACCTCCATCATCTTTACTAAAGATATCATTATCTAAAACATCATCTTCAAGATTAATCACATCTGATTGTGATTCAACCTCAACCACTTCAACTTTTTCTTTAACATCTTTTTTCTTTTTCTTAAAGGCAGACATCATTTTAGAAACCTGAGGTCCGTCCTTTTCTTTTTTCTTTAGAATTAAGTCTTCTGATTCAGACTTCTCAACTTTAAGGGGATCCATATTCATTCTTGATAAATTCAATCTTCGAGAACGCTTCACCCCAATGGATTGAGATACTTCCTTTTCAGTGTTACGAATTAAGATGTTTAAGTACTCACGAAGACTTGCAGGGTCCATCTCACGAAGACGACCACTCTCAGCAATTGAAATTCTTCCTGTTTCTTCAGAAACAACAATCGTTACTGAATCTGTTACTTCAGAAATACCAATGGCAGCACGGTGACGTGCACCATAAGAAGAAGGTAAGTCCAAATTAGTAGGCGGGAAATATGCCGAAGCACAGGCAATGCGGTACCCTTGAATGATGACCGCGCCATCATGTAAGGGTGTTGCCGTATTAAAAATAGTTCTCAACAACTCTGAAGAAATATTTGAGTTAATCGGTGTTCCTGTTTTAATATAATCTGACAGTGAATGGCCTTGTTCAATACTGATTAAGGCACCCACTTTACCAGCTGATAGTGCACTCGCAGCATCAACCAGTTCGTCTACTAATTTTTCTTTCTCATCCAAAGATAAAGAATGAAGCGAAGAGAAAACAGATGCTTTTCCTAAACGCTCAAGCATCCCCCTAATTTCTGGTTGAAAGATCATGATGATAACCAAGAACGAATACTGAACCACATAGTTGAGTAAAGCTCTTAAAGTACTGAATCCCATAATTTTTGCTAAATACCATAATGCAATGATCAAGATGATTCCCTTGAATATTTGTACTGTTCTTGAATTGTTTCGAACAATTTTTAATACGTAGTAGATGACCACCCAAATGATTAGAAAATCAATGGCAATCCGTAAACCTCTAAGTATTGTTTGAAATGTAAATAAGGTTTGTGGCATAGTACCCTCCTTGAATCTTGTTTTAATTATATCATGAAACCAAACTAAGTCATGACTATCTAAAAGAATATCATAATATTAACACATCTGAGCGTTCTCACACAAAGTCACACCAAACAAACTAGTACTGAGATTGATATAATTCATGATAAAAGCCCTTTTTAGCCATTAATTCTTTGTGATTGCCTTTTTCAACAATCTTTCCATCTCTCATTACTAAGATGATGTCAGAGTCAATGACAGTTGAGAGTCTGTGAGCCACAAAGAAAGACGTATGCGAACTCATGATTTCCGTAAACACCTCTTGAATGTGCTTCTCACTCAAACTGTCAATGCTTGATGTCGCCTCATCCAATATTAGAATCGGCGCCTTCCCAATCAAAGCCCGAGCGATGGTAATCATTTGCATTTGGCCCAATGAAACACTGACATCATTTAAATGAGAATCAAACTCATCGTCCATTGCGATGATGTCATCATAACACCCCGCTTGTAATGCCGCTTCATAGACATCCTCTTTAGAAGCATTTTCCTTACCATAAGCTATGTTTTCATAGATGGTTCCTGAGAACAACCACGGATCCTGTAAGACAACCCCCATTAAATCACGAACCGAAGCCCGAGACGTATCAGAAACAGATACCCCATCAATGGCAATATCCCCTTCATTGACATCATAATAACGCATTAAAAGATTGATTAAGGTAGACTTACCTGCTCCAGTAGGGCCCACGATTGCTACTTTTGATAAGGGTTTAATATCCAAATTCAAATCGGTAATTAAAGGATTCTTTGAATCATAAGCAAAGGAAACATTTTTAAATTCAATTTCTAAACCTTTCATATCCCTGATGCCACTCACATCATTCTCAATAGGGATGGATAATACCTCTTGCATGCGATGATACGCAGCACGACCCAGTGAAATTTGAGATATGACCGCAGTAAACTCATTAAAAGGTTTCGAAAATAACATCGAATAAGAAATGAAACTGGTAAAAACACCCACACTCATTCCAAACTTCCAAATGACAAAGGCACCCGATAACCCCATCAAAGTATACGATAAGTTATTGACCACACGGGTCGTGGGATTACTGATCGCAGAAATAAACTGTGCTTTTTCACCCCAATGATTGAGTGTGTCATTTACATTTGAGAAACGTTTGGTAGCATCCTCTTGCATTTCAAGAGACAAGACCAACTCAAAGTTATCCACATACTCACTTGATACGTTGTTCACTTCACCAAATAGGTCTTGTTGAATTTTATATAATTTAGATGATTTCTTACTTACCGCAGAAGAAACAAAATAAACCACGGGAATGGTGATGAATACAATCATCGCCATCCAAACATTAATGGACAACATCATAATTGAAGAAATGATGATTACAAATATAGAAGAAGACGCCTGAGATAGAAATTGAACCAATCCATCCAATACCAATTCAGCATCCATAGAAAACACACTGGCCAAGTTACCATGAGAGTGCGTATCCAAGTAAGATAAACGCAAACTCAATAAACGGTCAAATAATTTTTTTCTTAAATCAGAAACCACAGAAATTGCCAAACGATGCGATAAATAAGCACTGAAGAAATTAAACAAAGAACTCACAATGTATAAAGTCAAAGTCAATAAAAGAAGATGCTTCACTTGAAGTAAGTCAGTGGTCATTAAATCTATCGCTTTACCCAAATAAAAGGGACTTAAGATCAATGCCAAACTTGATAAAAATGAAGCCAAAAGAATGATACTTATTTTAAAGATGTTTTTACTCATCTCTTTCTTTTTCATAGGACACCTCCTTGTTGGAGCTGATGAATGTCTTGATATAACTGACACGACTTTAGGAGTGATTGGTGGGATCCCTGATCAATCACTCGACCTTTATCTAGAACTAAAATTAAGTCAGAATCCATAATTGTGGATGTTTTTTGAGAAACTATGAATCGCAATGAATTACCATAAGATTCATCCAGGGCATTTCTCAAGTTTTTATCTGTCAATAAATCCAATGCAGAAAACGAATCATCAAAAATCATCATGGAAAATGGTTTTGCCAATGCTCTGGCAATATTTAATCTTTGTTTTTGGCCACCTGAGAAGTTCTTGCCTCCAGCTTCAACTTTAGCATCCAAGCCTTTAATTGAAATATCAGAGCCTTGAGCAATCTCAAGTAGGGATAAAACATCAATGCTTGAATCTCCATTTGAAATTACATCTTCCATAGAAGCACTGATAAACTGTGCTTTTTGAGAGACGTAAGCGATGTGTGTACGAAGATGATTGAGATCATAAGATTGAATTGGCTTATTGTTAATTAAAATATTCCCTGAACTGACATCATAAAATCTCATGATTAACTTGAGTAAACTTGACTTGCCACTGCCTGTCATCCCAATGATGCCCACTTTTTGACCCGAAGAGACCTTAAAGCTTAAATTTTTTAATACTTTTCTTTTTTCATCTTTATATGAATAGGAAACATCTTTAAATTCTAGATCAAAAGAACTTGGCAAGCATAATTCCCCTTCATCTTTTAGTAAGACCTCATGGCCAAGAATCTCTTTTACTCGAATCGAAGCATTGAACCCTCTAGAAAAAATCATCACAAGATTCATGAAGACTATCAGTGTTAAGACAATTTGCGTACAATAATTAATTAAAGCCAACATTTGACCTTGAGTCATGGAACCTGTGTTCACTTTAAAAGCGCCCATATAAACCAGCAAAATTAATACCGCATTCATCATCAGACTGGTAAAGGGTCCAGATAGGGTCGATGCCAGGGCATAAATGGATTGGGCTTTTGATAAGTCTGTGTTTATATTTTTAAATTTCTTGTTTTCATATGATTGTTTATTAAAAGCAAAGATGATTCTTGAACCTGAAAGAAACTCTCTTACTTTTTGGCTCATTGAATCCATGAACTTTTGAGTTTTTCTGTGTAAGAGTAAACTGATCAACATAAACCCTGTAATCACAATTACAAACACAGGAACAAACATCAACAAGGTAAAACTCAAATCAGGACTCAATCGATAAATAGCAAAAACACTCCCTATGATGATCATGGGTGCGCGCACTGCCAAACGAATGGTTCTGGCAATCATGTCTTGAATCTGATTGATGTCATAAGTCAATCGATTGATTAAAGAGGCACTTGAGAAACTTTCATAATCTGCCATCTGAAAGAATTGGATTTTTTCAAACAAACTCAAACGTATTTTTCCGCCCACTCTTTGTGAGATGATTGATGCAAGATATTGACAAACCATCGAAGCCAAATAACCAAACACACTGAGTAAAAATAAATAAAAAACAATCTTGAATACATGGTTTTGATCATGTTTGAGAATGCCATCATCAATTAAACTGACCATCAATAAAGGCAAAATCAATTCAAATACAGCCTCAATAAATTTGAAGAAGACCGCAATAAAGGTTTTGAATTTATATCCTTTAAAATATCTCACACAATCACCCACTTTCTCATACCATTTTAACACATTAAAAAAGTCATTTCCCATAAAGAGAAATGACTTCGAAATTAAGAATTACCAGCCGCCGCCACCGCCGCCACCAAATCCACCACCGGAGAAGCCACCGCCACCACCACCACCGCCACCAAAGCTACCGCCACCACCAGAAGATCCGGTTGGCGCTGGTACTGAAACCATGGCTGTATTAATGGTTGACATGGATCGGTTTAAGCTCGACCACAATAAATAAGTGCTGAAATTTGGATTAGAGGAAACATACCAGTCTGGCTGTTTCATTGCGATTGATTCAAATTTCTTACTCCATACATCTGTAACACCCAATACATAAGCATAAGGCAAGATGTTATAGAATATTTCTGGTGTTTCTTCAACCAATGCAATCAGGCGATCTTTTTCCGCGACTTTAATGAATCGACGCAATCCTAAGATTTGGCCCAACCATCTCGCGCCCACAGGTGTACGTCTGCCTGTATTCGCTGCCGCAAGAACTGAGATTGAATAAAGCACTGCTAAAGCTGTAAACTTAATTTTTACATTGAAGATAAAGAAGAAATAAAGTAAGAATGAAACGCCTGCAGTCACAAGCACAAACAAAATAATATTTGCGCTTCGTCTTGATTTACGGTGCACTTGGTGGAAACTTAAGAAATAAGATCCCAATAAAGCCAAGATAAAGTAAATGGCAAATGAAACACCAAATGCAATTACACCACTCGTAGAATATCCATCAACTGAATAGGCTTCAAGTCCCAAGTATATTGAAGGAATGAGTCCAACCAGCATGAGGGAAACCACTTTGAAGAAAGATGCTTTACGATCAAATACTCTGTCTTTAGGTGAATTGATGAATCGTTTGTTTAGGTTTGCTGTAGCGTGAGCGACCGTTGCGCCTAATTTTGTGGTTAAATCTGATGTTTTAACCACATCACCCGTTTTGAAGATGGCATTAAAGAAACGTCGTTCTTCTACAGGAGCATCCTTTGATAAATCCATGATTTTCTCAAGTTGGATGTCATCTTTTTTCTCATCCAGTTCAACAATTCTTAAATATCCCTTAGATGCCCAATAAATAATGAGTGAAATGACATCTTTAGATTTTGAATAACCGCGATAAACATAACCTATCTCAGCTGAGGACAAACCTTTTGGTGGTTCAAATTCAACTGATTCAATGACGATAGGGTCACGACCAAATAAGAAGTATAAAAGCAGGATCAATGCGCCAATCGCACCGGCTGCCATAAGACCATAAATACCATAGTTATATTCTGGGAAAACAAAATATCCTTCTGGTAATGGTTTCTCAACTGTCAAAGCTTGACGGTCTAGCACCCCATTGAAACTACCTGATATGGTATTGCCAGTGATTGTATAGTCAACTGGTAAATTTCCTTCAGTCGCGTAGAAATAAATTTCATCATCAATTGTTTTAGGAAAGTTTAATGCAAATTCAGTTCTGGCAATTGGAAATTGCCATAGCTTTCCTACAATATTCATATAAAACATCTCTAAACCATTTAAACGTAAATCTTTTGTATTAATGGTATATGAATATTCAAATCGTTCAGGTCCTGTGAGATATGTCCCTTCGGTTCCCAAGCGCAATACAACCCCTGCTCGACTTCTATCTACAGATACCTCGTGACTTTGAACATCAATGTCTGTTATCGGGAAAAAATAATTCATATTTCTATCGTTAATGGTCATTTGATATTCTTGGGGCAGTTCAACGAAAATCCCTTGACGGGATTCATTAAACGTCACATCCAAAATCGTTTTTACATCGATTCGACCATCTTCTTGTATGTCCATGGTGACAGAAATTTGATCACCATAAATGTCGTAATCACTTGAATCTGCCGAAACGGGCAAAACCAGTGAAAAGAGCATTACGAATAACAATAATAAACTTTTGAATATTTTTTTATTTTTTTTCATCGGGTAACCCCCTTCTTAAAAAAGAGAGGCATTGCCTCTCCATAGATTAAAATGATACTTTAACGTTTTCGCGTTCAACTTCATTGGTAACTTCAAATAATGGTTTTTTAGTAAATCCGAACATACCAGCAAAGATATTATTAGGGAATACTTCACGTTTAGTGTTATATGTACGTACAGTACCGTTATAGTATTTACGTGATTGGGCAATTTCAGTTTCAATTGCTTTAAGTTGTTGTTGTAGATCCATAAAGTTTACGTTTGCTTTTAGATCAGGATATGATTCTGTTAAAGCAAATAAACGACCCATAACTTGGCTCAAATCCCCTTCAGCCTGTAGTCTTGCTTCATCTGTACCTGCTGAGACCGCTTTGTTTCTTGCTGCGATAACTGCCTCAAGTGTTTCTGATTCGTGTGATGCGTAACCCTTTACTGTTTCCACTAAGTTTGGAATCAGGTCATATCTTTTCTTTAAGTAAACATCCATTGTTGAGAATGCTTCTTCAACCATATTTCTTAGTCTAATAAGACCGTTGTAAATTGATACGAGTATGAAACCAAGTACTATTACAATCGCTAAAATGATTAAAAATGTTTTCATAGTTACACCTCCATGTGTTACATACATAATACGTTGAATGAAAATGTATGTCAATTAAGATAATCTACCCTTTAATAAAAATAAACGCTATAATAATAGATAAAGAGGTGAACCATGGACACTATAAACAAAGAGCTTTCTCACTATAAAGATGAAAGAGATAAAACCGTCATGATTGTAGGCGCAATCTCAATATTGATTTTCTTTTCAACAATTTTCTTTTTTCCTTTTAATTTTTTTCTTTGGTTTATTCCAATTGTATATGCAGCCTTCAGAATAGCAAAGATTCAAAAAGCATATGCAACAGAGGTCAAAGAGCGCGTCTGTACTGGATATTTTAAAGAAAATTTCGAAAATGTTTACTTTAACATTGATGGTGGTTTTGATGAGAGTGAACTTAGAAAAGCGGCAGTCATTCCCACAGGAAATAGATATTTTACCAATGACTTCATCAGAGGAAGATTTGAAGGGGTTAACTTTGAACGTGCTGATGTCAAAACACAACAAGTTACTTCAAATGGTAAATCGACCACGACAACCACACTCTTTGATGGTCAAGTCTATAAGTTAAATTTTCATAAGGATGCCAGCGCAACCATTCAAATATTTGAAAAGAAATTCTTCGAGAAATTTAAAAATGCTTTCACTGACATGAAACTGATTAAATTCGAAGACACTGAATTCAATGATAAATTCTCAGTTTATACGAATAATGATCACCAAAGTTATTATGTTATGACCCCGCACTTCATTCAGCGCGTCAAAGATTTGGAATATAAAACACACGATGAAATATCTCTCATCATCATTGATTCAATTCTTTATTTGAGCATCTATACAAGAAGGGATTCATTTGAACCCAAAATGTCAGATGGCATCAATGAGGCTTACCTTTCAAAGATGAAAGAAGACATCGATATCATCAAGTCTTTGGTTAATGATTTAAACTTAAAGAACACGTTGTATAAAAAGGAGGCTTAATATGGATTATCTCATTGGTTTCGTTATAAGTTTCATAATTATAGTATTACTGATCATCATTTCTTACTACAACTCTGTGATTCGACTTCATAATCAAATGTTAGAAACAAACTCTGGCATTGACGTTGCCCTAAAGAAACGATTTGATTTAATTCCAAATCTTGTCGAAACGGTTAAAGGCTATGCAAAACATGAAAAAGAGACTTTAGAAAATATTGCCATGATCCGTTTCTCTGGAAATCCAAAAGCACAGGCCAATGAATCACAAACTGCGCTCAATAAAATCTTAATGATTGCGGAAGGGTATCCGGATCTTAAAGCAAGTGAGCACTTCCTTAGCTTACAAAGAAACCTGAGTGATGTTGAGGAACACCTGCAAGCAGCGAGACGTTTATACAACCGTAAGGTCAGTGAATACAATACAAAAATTGAACAGTTCCCAGGTTCTTTCATTGCCAATCAAATGAAATACAAAAAGGCTGAGTTCTTTGAGGCCAATGTGGGTTCTGAAGTTCCTAAGGTTAGTATCAATAATTAATATATTCTAAGAATAAAAAAAGGAGGGCCGAGGCTCTCCTTTTATCTATTTATCTATTTATCTGTCTTTAAGTGCTTTTTCTACTTCACGTTTCATGGAACGTTCTTTCTCTACTGCGCGCTTATCAAAAAGGTGTTTCCCTTTGGCACTCGCGATTTCAAGTTTTGCGCGTCCTTTGGATAAATGAATGGCCAAAGGCACAATCGTATATCCTTGAAGTTGAATTGCTTTTTGTAATTTTTGAATTTCGTGTTTGTGAAGCAAGAGTTTTCGATCTCTTGTTTCATCGTGATTGAATCGGTTGCCTTGTTCGTAGAGTGCAATGTGCATCCCTTTGATAAACGCTTCTCCATCAATCAGTGAAATGTATGCTTCTTTGATTTGAACTTTACCATTTCGAATGGACTTAATTTCAGTTCCCAACAAGACAAGACCAGCCTCAAAACGATCCTCTATAAAATAATCATGAAATGCTTTTCGATTTTTTACGACGACGCTCATTAACCCGTCTCCCCCTTCTTTGTTGTTCTCCTTTTTTTGGAGTTTCTGTTTTTGAATTTTTGTTTGGATTTGGTTTTCTGCTTGTTCGTTTTCTTTCTCGGATTAATTCGAAATTGATGACGTATTCAACCATATCAACCGATACCAATTTAACATTTACTTTTTGACCAATGGCATAGCTCTTATTGCTGTGTTCACCAATCAATTTTTGAGTCTTCATATCAAATTGATAGAAGTCATCTCTGAGTGTTCTAACATGAACCAAACCTTCAATGGTGTTTGGTAATTCTACGAACATACCAAAGTTCATGACACCTGATACATAGCCAATGTATGTTTCGCCAATCTTGGCTTCCATAAATTGTGCTTTTTTAACTTTTTCAACTTGTCTTTCAGCATCCAAAATTGAACGTTCTTTTTTAGAAGTGTGATCCGCAGCTTCAAGTGCGAACTCTTCGTCTTTTTCTCGTACGCCAGGTTTGACTGGTTTTGAATATTGTTTGAGTCGTTGGTGAAGCATTAAGTCAGGGTAACGGCGAATTGGAGATGTAAAGTGTGCATAATCATCCAACGCCAATCCAAAGTGGCCTAAGGGCTCTTCACTGTAGCGTGCTTTACTCATTGATCTTAAGACTAATTTAGATACAACAGGGTAAGCCGGTTTGTCCTTAAAGAACTCAAGTGCTTGTTGTAATAGTTTTGGTTTAACATCTTCTAAACTGCCTTTGAGTTGGTAACCCAAGATGCGCAGTGTATGAGATAGGTCTTGCATTTTTTCTTTGGCAGGTGCTTCGTGAACTCTAAATAAAGCGGGAATTGATTCGCGTTTTACTTTTTGAGCCACAACTTCGTTTGCACAAACCATGAATGCTTCAATCATTGTTTCTGCTTCACCGCTCTCACGTTTGAAGACATCAAGAATGTTTCCTTCATGGTCAATGATGAACTGACTTTCATCTGAATCAAATCCAATTGACCCGATGCGTTCTCTTTTATCATTGAGTAAGCGCGCTGCCTCAAGCATGAGATCGACCATTTCTTTGGCTTCGCCCATGTCTGAATTTGAGTTTACTTGTTTATATGATAAGCGTTGTTTTGATTGAATGATTGATTCATAAATATGGGAATCGATGATTGCGCCATTATGATCAAGATCAATCATGGCTGTCATTGCCAAACGATCGACGTTTGGATGCAGTGAACAAACACCATTTGATAGTTCTTTAGGCAACATTGGGACAACACGGTCCACTGTATAAACAGATGAAGCACGTTTGAATGCACTTTTATCAATGACACTGCCCTTTGGTACATAGTGCGCGACATCGGCAATATGAACATAAAGACGATAGCCATTACTCTTTGATTCCATATAGATGGCATCATCAAGGTCTTTGGCATCTTCACCATCAATGGTAATGATGTATTGATCACGATGATCCACTCTGTCTTTAAATTGATCCGAAGATACACTGCTTGGAACAGATTTAACTGCTTCTTTGACATCTTCATCAAAATCCAGGTCGATGCCATAAACATAAAGAATGGATAATACATCCATACCTGGTTCATCAGCTTGTCCTAGAATAGAAATGAGCTCAAGTTCGAGTATTTCACTATAATCAACAATCTTAGCAATCACACGGTCACTTTCTTTGGCTTGAACACCATTCATGACATATTGTGTTTCATGTTTAATTTTAGTATCGTAAGGAACGAAATGAAGTCCCCCATCTTTTTTTGTCATGGTACCTAAAATAAATTCGCGATTATGTTTTACGGAAGCGATGACTTCCCCGAATTTCTTTTCATCAGATTTGATTTCGATTAAAACATCATCCATATCAAGGGCATGATTGAAATCTTTCTGAGCCACATAAATTGAATCCTCAATGGTTTCAACAAATGCAAAAGTTTCCCTCACCAATCTAAAAGATCCGATTGCATATGGTTTATTATTCAGTAAGTAGACCAAGTCATTCACAACTGTGATTATAGATTGGTCAGCGAAAGAATCCAAAGCGATTTTTACTTTGGACTCACTTAAAGAAAGCACCTTCGAGAGCGATTCTATCCATGTGCTCGGTGATTTCAGTTCTGTAGATGATTCCAGCTGTGCTAGAATGTTTGCTTCTAATTTATTGTCTGTCATAAGAGAAAATAAAAACCGCATACGCGGTCTTTTCTATTGAAGTTTTAAAGTCACAATCACGAGTATGAAGAATGCAATTCCAAAAGCCATGGTTAAGTTTGAAATTACCTTTTCTGCTCCGCGCTCTTTAGTGTTTGAAAATAAATCCAAACCTGAACTACCAGAGAATGCGCCTGTAAATCCTTCAGATTTTCCGCTTTGTAATAATGATAAAATTATCAATCCAACAGAAACTACTAATACGAGTACCTTTGCCATAATATCCAACCTCTTCTTTGTTTTATTTTAACAAAACCACTGTCTAATTACAATGATTTATATCCATGCTCTATTATACGGTTTTCAAGCTTTAATTACAAGTTAGATATCATAGACGAATTCAAGGATATCCCTTGGCTGACATTTGAGCTCAGTACAAATTGAATTGAGCGTAGAAAAGCGAATTGCCTTAACATGCGCATTCTTTAACTTAGATAAGTTTACTTCAGAAAGCCCAGTACGCTCACTCAACTCTTTTAGGCTCATTTTACGGTCAGCCATCACACGATCCAGTCGAACAATAATCACAATATCACCTCTTGTTAAAATTATAGCACATTTTCACATCTTTTATAAAGATTAACGCTTATCGTTAAGTAATTATCGCCTATTGTATTGTGAAAGAATATACTTGAGAATTGCGCGTAATTTTCATTGTAAGTTAAGCCAATCCATTTTATGATTAACCCAATGAAGGAGGTCACTATCATGAATAATATAATCATACTAAAAAGAGACAATCAAAAGGCGGAATTTAACGGGGAGAAAATTGCCGTCGCCATTAAAAAAGGCTTTGACGCGATTGAAAATCCAAAATATCACGGGGACGATGTAAACCATGTTTATGTTGAAGTTTTACAGGCCATTAAAAAGAATGCCGAAAATGAACCGTTTATTTCTATCGAACACATCCAGGACCTGATTGAACGCGAACTTCTAAGACAAAAATACAATGATGTCTATGAATCATTTTCATCATATAGAAACCGACGCAATGAATCTAGAAAAATCTTTATTTCTAAACAACACAAGTTTCTAAAGGCCATTGAAAAACTAAACCAAAAAGAAGCCATTGACGAAGACAGCAAGCGAGAAAATGCCAACGTCGACGGAAACAGCCCAATGGGCATGATGCTTCAATTTGGATCCACTGTTTCAAAAGAATTTGCCAAAGCATACCAAATGGATGAAAATTTTTATGAAGCCCATGACTCTGGACAAATTCACATTCATGATATGGATTTCCTACCAATGGGTACCACCACTTGTAATCAAATCAACCTAGAACAACTGTTCGAAACTGGTTTCTCAACAGGACACGGTCACTTAAGAAAACCAAAAGACATCATGAGCTACTCTGCTCTTGCCGCAATTGCCATTCAATCAAACCAAAACGATCAACATGGTGGACAATCCATCCCAGCATTTGATTACTATATGGCACCCGGTGTTCTTTACACATTTAAAAAACAATTAAAACAAAGACTCTATGATTTCTTGGAAGTCAGTGATTTGTTAGATGAAAAACAATTTGAAAAAGTTGTTAAACTGGTCGACAAACAAAAAAGCATCACATTGGATATCAGCGAATTCTATGCTTTATTCAAAAACGAAGAAAAAGCAGTTAAAGTCATCGACATAGCCTATGACAAAGCAGTTAGAATCACCGACCGCATTACATTCCAAGCCATGGAAGCATTCATTCATAACCTGAACACCATGCACTCACGTGCCGGTGCACAAGTCCCCTTCTCTTCAATTAACTTCGGAACAGACATCACACCAGAAGGACGCATGGTTTTAGAAAACTATCTAAAAGCATTAGACTCAGGTTTGGGTAAAGGTGAAACACCCATCTTCCCTATTTCAATTTTTAAAGTTAAAGAAGGCGTTAACTATTTCCCAGAAGACCCTAACTACGACCTATTCAAATTGGCCATCAAGGTCAGTGCGAAACGACTCTTCCCTAACTTCTCATTCTTAGATTCACCTTTCAATAAACAATATTATAAAGAAGGCCGTTACGAAACAGAAGCCACATACATGGGCTGTCGTACTCGTGTTATGTCAGACATTAATGATCCAGAAAACGAAGAAGTCATTGGACGTGGTAACTTAAGTTTCACTTCAGTAAACTTAGTCAGACTTGGAATCAAACACGGTATCTTAGATAAAGAAACTGCAGATATGGACGCTTTCTATAAAGAACTCGACCACTTGATGCTCTTAGTAAAAGAACAACTGATTGACCGTTATGAATTACAATGTTCAAAATCAGTCTCAAACTTTAAGTTCCTCTTAGGGCAAGGCGTTTGGAAAAACTCCAAATCACTTAAAGAAAGAGATAACTTACATAAAGTCTTAAAACATGGTTCATTGGCCTTTGGATTCATCGGTCTTGCCGAATGTTTAAAAGCCCTCACAGGGAAACATCACGGTGAAAGTGAATCTTCTCAAAAACTGGGATTAGAAATCATTGGACACATGCGCGATTTATGCGATCAGTATAGTGAAGAAAACATGTTGAACTTTTCATTGATTGCGACTCCGGCAGAAGGACTCTCAGGAAGATTCGTTGCCATTGATCAATCCATCTTCGGACAAATTGAAGGCATCACCAACCATGAGTTCTACACAAACTCATTCCACGTTCCTGTTTACTTTGATATTTCAATTCAAGATAAATTAAAAGTTGAAGCCCCTTACCATGCACTTACAAATGGTGGCCATATCTCGTATGTAGAGCTTGATGGCGATACAACACAAAACTTAGAAGCATTCGAACAAGTAGTGCGCATGATGCACGATCAAGAAATCGGCTATGGCGCAATCAACCATCCTGTTGACCGAGATCCAATCTGTGGTTATACCGGTATCATCAATGAAAACTGCCCATCATGTGGTAGAACCGCTGATGAAGGCGACATGGGATTTGAAAGAATCCGACGCATCACAGGTTACCTAGTAGGTACCTTGGATAGATTCAACAATGCCAAGAAATCAGAGGAAAGCGAACGCGTTAAACACAGTCTATGAAAATAAGATTGGCGTCCGTAATCCACGATTCAATTGTTGATGGTGAAGGCATTCGTTCCGTAGTATTCACACAAGGATGCCCTCACAACTGTCCTGGTTGTCATAATCAAAAATCAATTCCATTTGATGGGGGTGATCTCATCGATGTCAACGATGTCATCGAAGCAGTTCTTGAAAGCAACTTAAAGAAGGTCACTTTCTCAGGAGGTGAACCCTTCGTTCAAGCTGAACAACTTTATCACATCGCAAAGAAACTCAAAGAAGAAGGCTATAACCTCTGGTCTTACACAGGCTTCAAATATGAAGTGCTCCTAAGACACAGTGATCCCTATGTCATGAAATTCTTATCCTTACTGGATATCTTAATTGATGGCCGTTTCTATATGAAACTCAAAGACCTCTCAATCTTGTATCGCGGTTCAAGCAATCAGCGCATCATTGATGTTCA
>CBDUDQ010000011.1:0-25817 GCA_965365985.1 uncultured Erysipelothrix sp.
CCTCAACATAGTCTTCAACTTCAATTTTACTATGCCCTCTTCGTCCCATTGATATTTCAATGTCGCTAACAGGTCTGTCTAAAAACCAGTTTAAAAGATCGAGGGTATGAATGGCTTGATCAATCAAGACGCCACCCCCTTCTTTTTCCCAAGTTCCTTTCCAATCGCTTTGTCCATAGTACTCATCACTTCTGTTCCATGTTAAACGGGCACGAGCAGAGAGTATTTTTCCTATTTGTTTCTCTTCAAGAACTTTTTTTATTTCAAGTGAAGCTGGGTTATAGCGATTTTGGAAACTGATAGCAAGGGCCTTATCTTTTTTGTTATAAACTTCCATCACTTCTAAATAGTCTTCGTAGTTTATCGTTGCTGGTTTTTCACCCACAACATTGATGTCTCTATTTAATGCTTCAATCATCATTTCTTTGTGCAGGTAGTGGGGTGTACAAATGTGAATGACATCCAAGTTTTCAGTATCCATCATTTGTTTGTAATCAAAATAACCATGGACACCCAATCGGGTGGTCCATTGGTCAAGTTTTTCTTCGTTTAAATCTGAGATTGCGACAAGTTCAACATCATCTCTATCTTTTAAAGAGTATGCGTGCATTGGGAATATCTTTCCACATCCTACAATTCCCACTCTGAGTTTACTCATAACGGCTCACCTCTACCACACATTTATTATTAGAAGATTCATAAGCAGCGATGGCAAGTTCTGTTGATCTGATGCCATCCAGTCCTGTTGGACTCATTGGAGTTTTATTTTTTATTGCTTTGATAAATTCTTGAACCAAACCTTCGTCGCCACTGGCTCCGAATCGTTTATCATGAATTAAGTTTTGGTTTGCATCCACAATATGGTGAACTTGTGCAAAACCTTTTACATTTAGGACCCCTTTGGTCCCGATTATTTCTAAGTCTACTTGTGGCCAAATTGGATAGTTTTTATGATGTGCCCAACTGAAGTCTATTGTCGCAAGGACCCCGTTTTCAAGTTCAGTGAAAACAATTCCAGCGTCTTCGACCCCTTTATTATGTAGGAGTTCTCCACTCTCACAATAAACATTTTTAAATTCACTTCCTGTATACCATCTGATGATATCGGCCAAGTGGACTGTGTGGTCGATCATTGCGCCACCCCCAGACTTTTCAGTATCTAAAAACCATCCATCTGGAATTTTCCCGTGATTGATTGAAACAATCGAAATGATGTCTCCAATGGTTCCAGATTCAATAACTTCCTTTCCTTTGATGATTGAAGGGTTGAATCTCATTGGCAGTGCATTCATGATGAAGACATCATTCTTTTTAGCACTTTCTAACATGTTGATTCCTGCCTCAATATTAATGGCAAAAGGTTTCTCAACCAAACTTGGTATGCCATGTTCACTTGCTGCAATGACCATTTTTTCATGGTCTTTATTATTGGTACAAATGATGACACCATCCAGGGATTCATTTAAAAGTGTTTCATAATCACTGAAAAATTTTGTATTAAATTGTTTTGCTAGTTTTTGACCTTTTTCTGCATCAGCATCATAAATACCTACTAATTCTGTATTAGGAATTTGTAGGAGTGCATTTGCATAAGAAACACCGTGCATGTGTTCAAAACTGATCATCCCAATTCTTGTCATATTAAAACTCCTTTTCGATATCTATAGGTCTGTTTTCTTCTGATGATTTCTTTGCTGCAAGCGCAACTTTTAATGATTCGTAGGCTTGCTCAGGTGTAACCACCAATGCTTCATCATAGATTACATGATTTATAAAGTTACGTAATTCGGCATAATAGGGTTCTTCTTGGTTGGCATCAGGTGAACTGAGTTTTTGTACAAAGACACCCTCGTCGATTGTCTGAAGGCCCATGGATGCGTCTTTTTGATTATCATATTCAAGTTGTCCTTTTGTTCCGACAACTTCAAACGCCATTTTAAAGGGAGCACCTTGTGGGTATGCCCAGCTTGCTTCTGCGTGAACAATAGCGCCATTTTTCAATCTTAAGACTGCGATACTTTGATCTTGTTTATCACCGATTATCGATCGTGCATAAACGCGTTCAACAGCACCAAAATTATGAATGATCCAGTCTAAATCATGAATCATCAAGTCAACATAGGGACCCCCACTTCGATCATAGTCACTAAACCACTGATCCCAGCTCCACATTGGGAATGCTTGGTTTCTTACCGTACGGATTAGTTTAGCTTCTCCAAGTGCGTCTTCTGTGAAATGATCTACTGCATGAGAGTAGTTTGGGAAGAATCGTAAAACATGACCTACTGAGAGTTTTACATTTTCTGTTTTAGCCAAGTCAATGATTTCTCTGGCCTCTTTTAAGTCGAGTGCAATTGGTTTTTCACAAAAAACATCCTTTGATTCTTTGATTGCTTTGATTGCGTATTCGTGGTGAAGATAGGTAGGTAAGCAAATGTCTACCATATCTATTTCTTCATTTTTCATCATTTCTTCGAAATTTGTATATACTTTTGAGCCGTGCGCATCAGCGATGGCTTTTGCAAAATCTTCTCTGATATCACAAACTGCAACGATCTGGATATCATCCATTTTTTTATAGGCGCGAGAATGGGTTCCTCCCATTGTCCCGCAACCAAGTAAGGCGATTTTTAACATAATACATCCTCTCTTTTTATTCTTTCATACCTGATAGTGATATTCCTTCAACAAAGTAGTTTTGGAATATAATGTAAATTATAATAATAGGAATAACGGTGATGACCGCGCCTGCCATTTTAAGGTCATATGAGTCATAAAACTGAGAGCTTAGTAAGGACATGGCAAGGGGTAAAGTTCTTAATTTTTCAGAGTTAACTGCCAATAATGGCCACTGGAATGCATTCCAACTTGCGACCATCTTAGTGATACTGATCACTGCAATCAATGGTTTTGATAATGGCATGATGACTTTTCTAAAGATCATCCATTCTCCACCGCCATCCATTCTGGCTGATTCGATCAGTGAATCCGGAATATTAGAAATGAAGTTTCGAGCTAGAAAAATCGCAAACGCATCTGCCAATCCAGGAATAATCAAACCAATATAGGTATTAATTAAGCCCAATTTACTCATATAGATATATAGGGGGATGATTGTGGCAACCCATGGAATCATGGTAGTGGCCAAAACCAATATAAATAAACTATCTTTTCCTTTAAATTTAAATTTAGCAAATCCGTATCCTGCTGTAAGTACAATTATGGAGTTTGCGACCACCTGAACCAATGTGATGATAATACTGTTCATGTAGTAGCGTCCAAAATCCCAATCTCTAAAGAGTCTTACATAGTTATTAAATTGGAAGACTTCTGGTAGAAGCGTTGGTTTTATAAGATAGAATTCAAATCCTTGTTTGAATGAAGATAAAATCATCCACACAAATGGAAATGAAACAAAGAAACCAATGACAACTAATAATATTATTACTGTGATCTTCTTTTTAAAGCTCATTTTGGTTTTCATCAGCGCATCCCCTTGTTTTTTCTATTTGTGAGTTTGAATTGTAGTAGTGTTAAGGAAAGTATGATTAGAAACACCACAAATGACATGGCGGAAGCATACCCCATTTCTGAAGCATTGAATCCTTTTTCAAATATATAGTTAACCACTGTGTGGGTACTTTTTAGGGGACCCTCCAACATATAGGTTTCCTGGAAAATCATGAATACCCCAATAACATTGGTAATCATTAAATAAATATGAGAATTTTTTAACATTGGAAATACAATGTGCATAAATGTTTGTCTCTCACTTGATCCATCAATGCTTGCTGCTTCAATGGTACTTGGTGGTATGTCTTGAAGTCCTGCTAAATAAATGAGCATGGTTGCTCCAAACCCCTTCCAGAGCTTAAAGATCATGACTGACATAACTGAGTACTTGGTTGAGCTCAGCCACCCGATGCCACTGAGTCCAAATGTTCTTAAAACATGGTTAAACAAACCAAAAGTGGGTTGATAGAACCAATCAAATAAAATTGCGACTGCGATGGTAGAAGTTACCACTGGTGAATAAAATAAAACTCTAAAGAATTTCATACCTCTAATTTTATTATTCAACAGGACAGCAGCAAGTAAACCCATACCCATTACAAGTGGCACATATAAGAAAAACTTAGACATGACATACATGGATTTCCAAAATGCTTTATCATTCATTAATTTTCTATAGTTAGCCAATCCCACAAAATTTTTCTTAGGTGTCAGCGCTGACCAGTCAGTAAAACTAATAGGCAAAGCCATCAACATGGGTACTAGAGTTACAAAACAGATATATATGACCGCCGGGGCGATGAATATATACGGAGCGTAATTTCTTTTTTTTGTTTTTTTCATCTAAGTCTCCTTACTTTTATCAAAGAGGTTCAATTGAACCTCTCCGATTTTTTGATTAAAGTTGTTTTCCATACTCTTCGTTAAGAGCTTCTTGTGCATCTTTTAGAATTGTTTCAATGTCTTCTTCTGTATGCATAATTCTTTGGTAATGATCTGACCAGATGCTGTATAGAGGTCTTGTTTGTAAACGACCAACAGTTGCATTTTTAAGTGAACTTAAAGCCACTTCTGTTTTTGCATCTTTCATTAATTCAGCATCATCAATAAGACTCACTCTAGAAGGCAATTCTCCAGTTTGTTTTGTCCATTCTTTTTGAACTTCTTCACTACTCATGAAGTTGATTAACTCTGTTGCTGCTGTTGCGTTTGCATTTTTACTCATAACATAAGCCCATGAAGTAATTACTGTTAAGTTTTTACCATCTTCACTAGGAATCAGTCCTACACCCAAATCAACGTTTGGAGCAGTTTCTTTTAAGTTACCAATAATAGCAGGGTGACCCAACATTTGACTGATGATTCCTTGTCTGAATCCAGCCCAGTTTTTAGAGAAATCTTCGCTATAAACTTTGTCGTCTCTATACAGACTTGCCATTTCTTTAATTGCATCTACTGATTTTTTGTCATCAGCAAATACGAATTTCTCGGTTTTTTCATCAAAGAACTTTCCACCTTTTTGCTCAACATAAGCCTGAAGTTCTGGTGCGTAGCCTTTAGTTCCCCAACCTGACTGAGTCATTAGGTCGCCGTCACGTTTTGTAAGTTTTCTTGCGTTTTCAAACAGTTCTTCCCATGATTGTGGACCTTTTTCAGGATCCAAGCCTGCTTCTGTATAAAGGGCTTTGTTCCAAAATGAAATGATGGTTTGAGTATCCGTAGGGACACCGTAGTATTCGCCATCAATTTTCAATGCGCCAACAGTAGCTGGAATGAATTCTTTTTCCATGTAGTCTTTAGACATGATTGAACTGTCCAGTGGTAAAATACTGTCTGCTTTAACAAGTTTTGGTACAGTTCCTGATTGTACTTGGAATACATCCGGAGCAGTACCACTACCCAAAGCAGTAATTAATTTTTGGTTATAATCGTCTTCAGGCACGAACTCTAGGACGACTTTGATGTTTTCATGTTTTTTCTCGAAATCAGCAATAATTGTTTTTACCATTTCATCACGTGCAGGACTAGAATGCTGCCAATATTTAATTGTTACTGGCTCCCCAGCAGTTGGTGTTTTTACACCATCATCCTTTTTAGATGAACATCCTGTAATGACCAATAGCATACTGAATAATAAAGCGAATCCTAATTTAGTTTTTTTCATATTTCCTCCTCTTATGGTTTTAACCATTTTGAATACATAAATCAAACTGTGAAAACAACAAAATCTAACCCAATCAAATAACACCCCCTGAGCGCCTTTAGTGTAGAAATTTATAAGATATTCTTATGCGAATTTCACACATTGTAAATTGACTTAATTAAGTCGTTTACTTAAGTATCTAAATTGTATACGCTTTCATTAATATTGTCAATGAAACAATTGTTGATAGTTAATGAAATAAGAATGAAACAATAGTTCCAATAGATTGACACCATTAAGTAAACCCACAAGATAAGCATCCACACACAGATAAATAAAAAACTCTTCTCCAAAATGAATTGAAAAAGAGTTTATGTATATTTCATTATTTTATAGAAATTAGACAAAACAATACAAAATCTTTCCTACTTCTTCAACTCAGACTTAATCATCGTAGAAGAAATATTTGGAGTGCGAGATAAATAAACAACATCACATTGTGAACTCAGGAAATCAAATTTCCCTTCCCAATCATCCCCAATAACAAAGACATCAATGTCATGTGTTTTAACATCAAGAGTTTTTTGTTCCCAAGTATGTTCAGCAATGACTTCATCAACATACTTGATTGACTCAAGAATATGTTTTCTGTCCTCAAAACTGAAATGAGATTTCTTACCCTTAATTTCATTGAACTCATCAGAAGAGATCGCAACTACAAGATAGTCACCCATTTCCTTAGCACGCTTTAACAAATTAACATGGCCCACATGAAGCAAATCAAATGTGCCATAGGTTATTACTTTTTTCATTTAGTTAATTCCTTTTCAATTATATCAACAATATGCTTACTTGCATGTCCATCACCATAAGGGTTGTTGGCATGACTCATTAACATATATGCTTGTTCATTAGATAGAAGCTCATCAAAAGCCTTAAAGATTGGTTCTTCATCCGTTCCCACCAACTTAAGTGTTCCCGCTTCAACCCCTTCAGGTCTTTCAGTGGTATCCCTCATGACTAAAACTGGTTTACCCAAACTTGGTGCTTCTTCTTGAATCCCACCACTATCCGTAACGATCATATATGATGCATTTAAGAAGTTATGGAAATCAACCACCTCTAATGGCTCAACAATACGAATGCGATCCGTATCACCAAGAATTGATTCAGCCGTTTCCCTAACCTTAGGATTCATATGAATTGGATAGATTGCTTTAACATCAGGATGTGCATCCATGACACGCTTAATTGCCCTAAACATGTTAACCATAGGTTGACCCAAGTTCTCACGTCTGTGCGCTGTAATCATAATCAAACGGCTGCCCTTAGCCCACTCAAGATACTCATGAGTATAATCCTCTTTAACAGTAGAATTCAAAGCATCAATCGCTGTATTCCCAGTAACATAAATTGTTTTGGGATCCTTACCTTCATTCAATAGATTCTGTTTAGCCATTTCAGTTGGACTGAAATTAAAAGCAGAAACCAATCCCACAGCCTGTCTGTTAAATTCTTCAGGAAATGGAGACAACATATTATAAGTACGAAGCCCCGCCTCAACATGACCCACAGGAATCTGTAAATAAAAACAAGCCAAAGCACTCGCAAACGTAGTCGATGTATCACCATGAACCAAAACTAAATCTGGTTTCACTGATTCCAAGACAGGTTTAATCTTCAATAAAATTTCAGATGTGACATCAAACAAAGTTTGACCCGACTTCATGATTGATAAATCATAGTCCGGCTTCACATCAAACACAGACAAAACAGAATCCAACATCTCACGGTGTTGACCCGTAACACAAACAATAGACTCAATCCCAGGACGAGACTCCAACTCCTTAACCAATGGACACATTTTAATCGCTTCTGGACGCGTTCCAAATACTGACATAACTTTTATCATTGATATACCCCCGAGTAATCTTTCTTATAATAGTTTACCATATAGTACAGATAAGGTCTAAATGATTAGAGGAATAAGATATTTATATTTTTCTTTTTCAAAATCTATCAGAAATATATAACGAGCAGAACTCAACATTAGATCCTTAACTATTTTTTTTGTATATTTTATTTGAAATGATATACAGAAAAATATTTATCACCACGGTAATTCTTTAAAACCAAAAGTGTAATATTCAATATTTAAAGAAAATAATTTCTCGATTAACTTTTTGATAGCATTATTATATGGTTTTTCTGCTCCAAGATACACTATGGAGTTTTTGGGTAGACGTTCTAAGAAAAAATCAATCTCTGGTCTATCAACTTCCCAATAAGATACCCCTACAATTACAAACTTTGCAATTACTGGTGAAATACATTCATAGTACATAAATTGTCTTTCAATCCAGGACATCTTTTTTTGAAAGTTATCCATCATTGGAGGAATAATATCCGCTTCGACTCTAGGATATAAGAGTGCTTCTTTTTTTAGAATTCTTACATACTGAGCGTCATTCATGTAGGTTGTACTTTTTAATCTATCTATTTTGGGCATATTTAATTGGATTGCATAACTTGGCATGTCAAAATCAATTGATCCATGTGGTTTTAGTAAAATCGAACCCCTTAATTCCTCTTCTGAGCCAACTCTAAAATAATTAATATCGAGATTATCAAAAGTCTTTTCTAGGACCAAATCATAATTTAAGGATATTGAACACAGTAAATTTGATTTATTTTTATTAAACCATTCACTCCATTTCCAATTGTCATAATTATATTTTTCTATCGAAGACTGAAATTTAGAATAAGACAAAGCTAAAAATTGTCTTAAATGACCAAATTCGTGAGAGCTCAATTCATTGGTTTCATAGAATGACTTAATTAATTTAAAATCTTCTCCATTTTTTTCAATTAAATGTTTTTTAATTGATGGCATATCATTGATAAATTCATCATAATTAATAAAAGGGCTCCCAAAATTACTTAAAGGTTTCGAAGAATCTAGACCAGATTTATTGTGATCTAAAAAATCTAGTGTAAATCCGTTGCCAACTAAGATTGCAAAATTTTTTCTCATTTATTATCAACTCCTATAGTAAATTTAGTATACAACAAATAAGTGACTGGGATTACTTAATGAGTCACATTATAATTTTTTCTTTTTTTCTGATAATAATGATTTTCTTACTTGGATTTTAATATGAAAAGTTAGATTACAAAAATAAAAACAAGAGATTATTTATAGCGATTATCATATTTTGAACTGAATAAGTGGAAGATAAATTGAACTTCTAGATAAATTATCACTAAATAAGATATAATGAAAATGGTGATATTATGAAAAAAGTTAGAATTAAAGACATCGCAGAAAAAGCAAGTGTTTCAGTTACTACTGTTTCTTTGGTATTGAACGATGCCCCTTCTCGAATTTCTGAAGAAAAGAAAAAAGAAATTAAAGCAATCGCAAAAGAATTAAATTATAGACCCAGTCATCTGGCTCGAAGTCTTTCTATGCAAAAGACGTTTTCCTTGGGTCTGATTATTCCTGATATTCAAAACCCCTATTTCTCAAGTTTGGCTAAGAAGATTGATGATTTGTGTCGTCAAAAAGGATACCTTGTGTACACATTGAACAGTGATGATAAAACAGCAAATGACGTGACAATGGTTCAAAATTTAGTAGACCGAGAAGTGGACGGTATTTTTCTTTGTGTCGCGACAGAGAGTTATGCTCAATACGATACAATCAGTAAACTCTTAGACTCTGTCAACACCCCTTTAGTTTTGTTGGATAGAATCTTACCCGACAAAGCATATAATCAAGTGGGCTTTGATAATGAGTTGGGTGGATTTAAAGCTACCAGTTATTTAATTAAATCAGGTAGTAAAAAAATTGCTATCTTTAACGGTCTGATGGAAACTCATAATGCGAAACAACGTTACTTGGGTTATCAGCGGGCATTGAACCATGCTGAAATCGCACTTGATAACTCATTAGTATTTGAAGGTGATTATCGTTTTGATACAGGTTATAAATTGGGTCTAAAAGTTTTAAAGGATCCAAGCATCGATGGTGTATTTGCTACTAATGATTTGATGGCATATGGTTTCCAAAAAGCACAAAGAGAAATGAATATAAAAAGAAAAATTAATGTGGTGGGGTATGACAATCTAGAATACTCCAAAATGTTTGATATTCCATTAATCTCTGTTGAACAAGATGTTGATGCATTGGCCGAGAAAGCGGTTGAAATTCTATTTAAGGTAATAAATAAAAAAGCAGAAGCTAAGATTCATATCCTTAACCCTGTCTTAGATATTGATTAAACATGAATTTTTGTAGTAAGAAGTCAGAAACACATTCTGACTTCTTTTTTTATTTTCTTCATCTTCGTATTTTATTATGTATTTTTTTTTAACGCTCAACATTTCTTACCTTAATATAATTTCTATTGAATTATAAGGAATGTCCTGTTAAAAAACATGGAATTTTTTATTTATTTTAATTTTCGTTTTAATACTGGGTTCTATTCTCCTTCCATACATTGATTGTAATCATCATTAAACACTTTTATTATTATTTATAATAAAAGTGTTGACAGCGGTTACATTGGGTGATAATATGTAAATGTAAGGTAGGTAAAGCGGTTTATCATGACAAAAAGACAAAAACAAATGTTTGAAAACAAACTCACACCGGAAATATATATCGCACTACACGAATGTGTGGCGTTCAAAAAATATGACTATGAAGATATCATGTTTGCGCTTGACCACGATTTGGTAGATTTCACAATCCAAATTGATGGCGAGACCGTTGGCATGGTTCGTCTGGTTGGTGATGGTAGAATTGTTTTCTTTGTTAAAGACTTAATCATTCATCCAAAGCATCATAAAGAAGGTTTGGGAGATGAGTTAATGAAAGCCGTGTTTGCTTACTTAAAAAATAATGCATGTGAAGGCGCATATGTTGGTCTCATGTCAACAAAAGGTACAGAACCTTTTTATAAGAAATATGGATTTATAGAGAGACCCAATAATAACTTGGGCAGTGGGATGGTGATGTTTTATGAAACATAATGTTTATGTGTTGGGGAGTATAAATATTGATTTGATGATCAGTGCCAATCGGATGCCACAACAAGGTGAAACGATTTCAGGATACGACTTCATGGAAATGTTGGGTGGTAAAGGATGTAATCAAGCCACAGCGAGTGCTAAGCTTGGTGCTAAAACGCATCTCATCGGAAGTGTGGGTCGTGACTATTATGGTCAATCAGCATTAAATCAAATGAATAAGAATGGGATTGATACCAGTAAGATTAACATCAGCAATGATGAACATACCGGTACAGCTTTAATCACTAAGATTGATAATGATAATAGAATTATCATTAATCAAGGTGCCAATGGAAACTTTACTGTGGATACAATTGCCAAAGCGATGGTAAACGGCCAAGAAGGTGATTTCTTCTTAACACAATTTGAAGTTCCCTTATATGCAGTATACGAAGGATTAAAAATAGCGCGTAATCAAAAAATGATTACCGTGGTTAACCCGGCTCCCGCAGCAATCATGAGTGATGATTTCTATCCGTTGATTGATTATCTGGTAGTCAATCAATCAGAATGTGAAACGCTCACAAAAATTTATGCCAGTGACTTAGAGAGTTGTCGATTAGCGAGCACCATATTATTCTCTCGCGGTATTAAAAATGTTATCTTTACCCTTGGGAGTGAAGGCAGTGTTTTAATCAGTGAAGATGAAGAAATCTTTGCCAATTCATACAAAGTGAGTGTGCTTGATACAACAGGCGCAGGAGACACCTTTATCGGAGCGTTCCTATACTGTTTATCACAAGGACACGACAAAGCTAAAGCAATGATTTATGCAAGTGCCGCAGGCGCATTGGCATGTAGTGCAGAAGGAGCCCAAGAAGGACTCAAAGATTTGAAACAATTAGAAGACTTTATAAAGGAGGCAATTATTAATGAATAAAAGAAAAATTATTATCGATACAGATCCAGGAATTGATGATGCAGTTGCATTAGCATTGGCTTTGTTTTCAGAAGAACTCGATGTTAAATTGATTACAACTGTTGCTGGAAACGTCAGCATCGAAAAAGTAACAAAGAACGTTTTAAAACTTCTCCCTTTCTATGGTAAGAAAGTTCCCGTTGCTATGGGTGCTTCAAGACCTCTAATTGGTGAAGCCATTGATGCCAGTGGAATCCATGGCGCATCAGGAATGGACGGATATGACTTCCCAGAAGAAGACCGCTCATTACTTTTAGACAAATCAGCCATTGATGCAATGCACGATGTCCTGATGGCAAGTGAGGAAAAAATTACCATTGTTCCCATAGGCCCTTTAACTAATATTGCCCTTCTTTTAAGAGTTTATCCAGAAGTAGCAAGCAAGATCGATGAAATCATCCTTATGGGTGGAACCGTCGGCCGCGGTAACTCTGGTGTATACGCTGAATTTAACATCGAAGCCGATCCAGAAGCAGCAAGAATGGTCTTTGAATCTGGTTTGCCAATAGTCATGGTTGGACTTGATGTTGGACTCAAAGCCTTAGTTTATCCAGAAGATTCAGAAAAAATCAAAGACATGAACAAAGTTGGAAACATGTTTTATCACCTATTCAAACAATACAGAGGTGGCAGTTTCAAAGTAGGACTTAAAATGTACGACAGTTGTGCACTGGCATACCTACTCAAACCAGAATTATTTGAAGTTGTTGAAACTTACGTCGGAATTGAAACTCGAGGGGAGTTCACTCGCGGCGCAACAGCAGTAGACTTAAAGGGTTATCTAGGAAAAGAACCCAACGCAAAAGTAACCGTTGATATTGATGAAGAGAAATTTAAAGAATGGTTCTTACAAGCCATTAACGATTGCAACTAAGGAGAAAAAAAATGAACCAAATTCTAATGTATGGACTGAGTATCTCGTCCATTGTAATACTGGGGTATATGTTAATTAAGAAGTTTGACATTAAAATTGTATTATTCTCAATCGGATTGATTCTAACAATCATATCCGGCTATGCTGTTGGTCCTTTATTGGGAGAAACAAGCATCCATCCACTCATTGACCCATTCGTTAATATCATTAATCAGTTTAAAAACTATTTACAAGGTGCTGGACTTACCATCCTAATCTTGGGTGGATATACTGCTTATATGACCACCATTGGCGCAAATGATATGACAGTAAGAGCCCTTCTCAAACCAATCAATGCATTTAAAAATAAATATGTATTGGTTATCGTAGTATTCCTTATTGGTAACTTACTTTCTCTTGTAGTTCCGAGTGCATCCAACTTAGCCATCATATTATTGGCAACCCTGTTCCCTGTTCTTAAAGCATCCGGAATGTCAACACTCACAGCAGCAGGAGTTATTGCGACAACAGCAACCATCATGCCAACACCACTTGGATCAGATAACGTTGCCATTGCTGAACAATTGGGTATTCCAGTATTTGACTACGTATTCAAACAACATGCATTGGTCTCCATTCCTACATTAATTGCAATCGCCATTGTTCATGCTTTATGGCAAAAACACTGCGATAAAAAGAACACCGCAGTTGAAGATGATTTGGTATTCGAAAGTAAAGTAACTAAAGCAGACAGCTTCACGGGCATTAAAAGTGTTGTCTACACAATCCTTCCTTTACTTCCAATCTTAATTCTAATTGGAACATTCGTCGCAGACCTCGCCTTTGGCATCAAGGTAAACTTATCCGTTCACGTTGTATCCTTAATGAGCTTCGCGATATCACTTATTATTGATTTAATATTTGCAGATACAGACCGTTCAAAAGTACTAGACCGATCAGGAGAATTCTTCATCGGTATGGGTAATGCCATGGGAATTGTTGTTCTAACAGTTGCCGCAGCAGTATTTGTAGACGGTTTAACAAGTATAGGACTGATTGAATCACTACAAACATCGATGCAAACCATGGGTAACTCAGGAATTGTCTTACCCGTAATCATGGTCATCATGACCGCAGTCATCGTCTTACTCAGCGGTAGTGGAACTTCATTATTCTTTGCAATGATTCCACTGATGGTTCCACTTGCAGCAGCAGCTGGCATCAGCGCACTTGCACTTGCACTCCCAATGGGAATGGCCGGAAACTTACTTCGCGCTGTATCCCCTGTATCCGCAGTCATCATGATTGTCGCAGGAACAACCAAACAATCTCAAATGGATATTGTTAGAAGAACCTCAGTTCCAATGATCTTCGGTACTGTGATGTCATTGGTATTGTCTCTATTAATATTCTAAAAAATCAAAAAAAGGAAACAGCCACACCAGAGCTGTTTCCTTTTATATCTATACAGATAACATCATTAGCAACTTTGATTAAAACACCATTCCCAATGATAATAGTAGTATTACCTAATTATTTATGTATAATAGTGGTATATACCACATGTAAAAAGTATATGATTCCTGCTTTTCATTAACATCATATTTATAATCAGTCAAAATCTAAGTTTACCTAAAAAAGATTCATGACCGATAAAGAAATTGATGTCCTCGAAATAAAGATGAATTCCCTTCAAATTATATGTTCTATAGTAATAGGAATTACAGACAATCACTCGATCTTATAGGTCAATTGATTTCATTTTGTAAAACCACTCTATTGCTAAAAAACAAATTTCAATCTTCTAATCCTATATTCCATGTGAACCTGAACTTCCATGGATTACTATTGTGTTAAGCGCTCCAATAGTTAAAGAGAAAGATGATAAGAATGAAGTGAGTTTAGCTTTTGTTACCATAATGATTTAAGAAAAAAGAAACAAACTTGATAAACTTGTTTCTTTTTTTTACTTCTCTACATGAATAACAATTCACCCTCACTGAGGTTTTACACTTTTACCCGAATTTTATGAAAAAAAAGAACTAATTTAATCAAAAACCTTTCAATTTCTTTTGATACATGTGAGTAAGCAACTTTAAAGAAATATTCAAAAACAAGACCATGAGTAATATTATAATAGAAATCGCAGCCGCCAATTCAAAGTTAGGCTGTTCACTCCCCATGATTGACCATATATGTACCGCCAAAGTTGTGGCACCCTGACTTAACTTTGGCGAATCATTAATGAATGTACCCATTGTATAAATTAAAGCGGCACTTTCCCCTATGATTCGGCTCATTGACAACAATACCGAAGCGATGATTCCAGGTAAAGCAGAAGGCAAGATTACTTTGAATATTGTCTGAGTTTGATTGGCACCCAAAGACAAAGAAGCCATACGATAAGAATGCGGTACATTGATCAAAGCCTCCTGCACCGAACGAATGATGATTGGAAACAACATGATTGATAAAGTCAAAGCCCCCAAAATAATAGATAAACCACTCACACCAAAGAAAGCTGTAATTGGAAACAAAACCACAATCCCCATCAATCCAAAAACAATACTGGGAATCCCAGCCAACATCTCTATCCCGCCTGCTAACATTTTATTAAACAGATTCTTTTTAGCAATCTCCTCTATATACACTGCCGCACCAATACCAATGGGTAAAGCAATCACCAAAGTAAATAATATAAGCATCAAAGTAGAAATCAAAGAACCCCATATCCCCCCACCTGGTGTTTTATAATACAAAGATAAAACCGACAAACTCGGATCATTCAAGTTATCGATTACTTCCTTTGAATCTTGATTCATGATCATTCCAAGTGATGCTTTTGTAGTTTCAATTCTTTCTATTTGGTCACCCAAATTTATACCTACCACCTTACCAAAATCATTACCAGCAGTCTTAAAAGTTGAAAAGGCAAACGGAGATTCAGGATCAATATAAGACAAAACTACCAAAGAAGTCCTTGCACTAGACAAGTCATCGTCCAAAGCAATCCCATAACAAGAACTGAAATAACCAGAATAAGACTCGGGCTCAACAAATTCCCCACACCCTGCATTCACATCCACCAAGATGTTCTGAGACCAATAATCATTCCTAAGCATATCAACGCTCAAAGTAGAAACACCCCTAGAAACAATAAACCCAAACACAACAAACAAAATTGAAACAGTAATAATAGAAGACATATAAGTTAAGCTATTTAAAATTCCATCATTAAACCTTCTTTTATGATTCATGATGGCCCACCTTACGCTTTACAATATGAATCAAAGTATTAGAAACCAATATCAGCGCAATCAAAACAATCCCAACAGAAAATCGAACATCATAATCAACACCCGTCGTTTCACTTAATCCAGATAACATCGTAGACGTTAAAGTACGCGTGATATCAAAAGGATTCAAAGTCGGACCCATACTGCGATTACCAGCAACCATCGAAACAGCAGTCGCCTCCCCCAGCGCTCTGGAAAGCCCCAATATTAATCCCGCAAATATTCCAGATTTAGCACTCAACAACACAATCTTAAAATTAGTTTGAGTATGACTTGCTCCTAAAGCAAGAGATGCGAGTTCTAGGTTTTTATCTACAGCCCGAATAGAAACAATAGACAAAGAAGTCATTGTGGGCAAAATCATTAAAGCCAGCAATATAATCACCGCCAACATAGATCGTCCCCCATAAGTACTGATACCAAACAACATGGCAAACTTGTCCACACCCAAAACAATCACACCCGAAGCAAACACCCCATAAACAACCGAAGGCACCGCAGCCAAAAGTTCAATGATCACTTGAATCAAATGAGAAATCCACTTTGGTGCCATCTTAACAACATAAAGTGCAGTCAATACAGAAATCGGAAAAGAAATCATTAAGGCAAAGAAAGAAGTCATCACAGTATTAATCACAATAAACAACACGCCATACTGTCCCTGATCCGACTGCCAAGTCAAACCTGTCAAAAAATCAAAAAGTCCAATACGATCCACGCCATAAGATGGCAAGAAAACAGAAACACCCCGAAATAATATAAACCCCACAATCACCAAAATCATCGAACCCGCAATCAGCCCACATAAAGAAAAGATACCTTTATAAAAGATATCCTTCACTTTATTTAAACTCAAAGAACTCACCATGAAGTCTTAGATCCAGAGAATACATCATTCAAGAACTCTTTACTGGCATCAGTAATTTGAGTGTTTTTCTCATTCACCACAACCACAACAGCATCCAAACAATAAACACCATTACTCAAAGCAAGAGAACCATCTTCCTCAGACTTAAACTCCCTAGACGCAAAGCCCAAATCAATCGCATTCGCCCCAGATTTCTCAGAAACTAAAGTGCGCTTGTATCCATCACTTGAACCCGTATGATTTGGCTCATACTTAAAGTTACCCGCCAAAGGAATAAACGATCCCACCACCGCATCCAAAGTCTTCGTAACAGAAGTAGAACCCCCAGTCAGTAAAGTAATACCGGAGTTATCAGAAGAAACAATCGGATGCTTTAAAGCCAATTCACTCCACTTAACCCCTTTGCTTACATCAACAATCCCACCAGAACCCAAAACGACCTGCATGCCCTCAGTCGATAAAGTCATGTAATCAATCAAAGCTAAAACCAACAGCTCCTTCTCAGCTGAATCAAAATCTCCAGAAGCCCGAGAAACAAAAGAGAACGGACGTGCTAATTTATAAGCACCCGAATTGATCGTATCAACATTCGCCTCAACTCCCTCATAAGATAAAGCCAACAATTTGTTAGAACCAAAATCAGTAGTCAAAGAAACATAACCAATTCCAGAAGCTGTCGCCCCAACCTGCTTGGCAATATCACCATTAGAAGTCGTCTCAGCAGCCAAAGCACTCATAGACTCCAAACCAATGATATTCATAAATGCCTCACGCGTTCCAGAAGCACTGTCACGAGTGTAAACCTTAATGGACGACGAAGATCCATTCTTAGCACCAGCACCACACCCCACAAGCAATAATCCGATTACAAGAAACAACAATATTTTTTTCATAATTTTCTTCCTCCTAGTTAATAAAGCAACTATACAAGAAGATTGTTTAGACAAGAGTAAGCCCGTGTTAAGAATTGCTTAAACATATGAGTTTAAGTTAAGGGAGTGTTAAGATTGTTTAAATATGATTTTTATACGTTTTTGTCTTGTAATGAAATCTCTTGATTTGTGTGGAAGTAAAGACAGTTAACAAATATCAGTCAAAATGGGAAAAACCTGGCATTATTTTTTTTGTTCTCTTTAATATATAATAGGCTAAAAGGAGTGGATTGGTAATGATCTTAAAAATAGTAAATGAAATAGAAAAATGTATTGAAGCTGAACTTTATGTAGCTGCCTTAACCCTAGCAGTAACCATACCTGACTCATGTTCAAAATTTGATTTCCCAGATATCAAATCTAGTGGTGATAGATATATTAAATTTGTATCAAATTTTATGGATAAATATGACAATCCCAATAATTCTATTAAAGCAAAAGAGAGCCAAAAAAATTATCTTCACTTCGGGGCAAAAGATTTATACAGACTGAGATGTACGCTACTCCATGAGTCTAACCCCTTAGGTTCAATGATTGGAGTTGATAAATTTATTTTATTCGCTGATAAAGAAGGCGTTAGTGCCTACTCCTCAATTTCTGAGTCAACATTCAACAATGATATTAAAAAACATGTCACTTATAGTATAAATATTATTGATTTGACTTCGAGGCTGTGTGCTCAGGCGACTTCAGCATATGAAAGACATGAAGAAGAATTCGATAAAATTGATTATTTTATTGGAACCAATTTTTTAGGGATATAGACAAAAACTAAATCTCAACCTTCGTTATTCTACCGATGATTAGTCATTTGGCCTACAAAAAAACCATTACATATGACAATGGTTTTTTGTAGGCAAAACGTTAATTGTTATTAGTTTTAAAAATGATTGTGATCAGTTTTAAACCAAATACTGCTTGCGACTGTTATTTTGACAATTAAACATCTTGTATAAATAAAGAAATGACTAACATTAAGTTGATAATCATAGATCATTAAAAAATTTGGTTATATAGAAATATATTGGATACAATATTCTATTGCTCTATATAAGAAATGAGTTTTCCATATTCCTATGCAACATAATAGCTGCGTTATTTATTGAGGTCTGTCAATATATTTGTAGCTTCAGTGATATAGACATTCCCTTTTTCAATGCTTTCCGTTATTTTATTCATAAGCGTAGGATCCATGTTATCAATTGCTTCTGGTAACTTTAATGGAATCATTTCATATTCATCTACTGCTTTAAGATACACTGCATTCATTTCTTTGTATTTCATGGGTGGTGTGAGGCCTCTTGCTTCTTCTATGAGACCTGACATGCTGTTGAGTACTAAGACTACTTGATAAGACCATGTGTCTACGCCTATTTGGCTGTTTTGCATTAGGTCTGAGAATTCATAGAAATCTTCTGACCACCGTGTGGTTTGATCAACTATTTTTATTGTGTAGGCGTCTTCAAGAATTTTGTTTTCTTTTTCTGCTTTCTCTTTGTTGAGTGCTTCTTCGGCATCCTTGACGGCTTGATCTGCCATTTCTTGATCTTTAATCTTTTGTGCTTCTTTTTCTTTTACTAATTCTTCTTTTGTGGGGTCGGGTAATGGTTCAACTTTTTCTGTTTCTGTTTCCCCTGGTACAGTTGCTATGGGTGCTTTGATCTTTGCTTCTTCTTTAGCGACGGCAATTGAACCTGAACTGAAAAATAAGATAAAACTAAGTACCAATGCAATGCCTGCTTTCTTGGCGTTGCCATTTCTTTTAATCAAAGAGTGTATAAGATAAACAGTTGCGGTTATTCCTGTAAAGAATCCCAGGAATGATAAGAACATCTCCATAATATAAATCCCCCTTGTGTTGGTTTTCTGTTTATATTGTATCACTTTGGTTTTTTCTAATGTTCTTTTTTCCGTCCACAATTTACATTCTAAAGTAAAAAAATGAAGCCTGAGACATTGTGTCTTTGGCTTCATTTTTGTTTGTTATTTATAAAATATTTTCTTTGGTTTGCGTTTCTTGCGTTCTTGACCATCCATCCCTACTTCGACTTTTTTGTCTTTGTGGTGTGAATAGTTTTTCTTTTCTGGTTTTCTTTTGTCTTCTCTTGGTTTTTCTGTTCTTCTGTTTTTATTTTGTTGGTTGTTTTGTTGTTTTTCTTTTTTTGGAGTTTTATCAACGAGTGGGTAAGCGTGATCGGTGATGACTTCGATTTTTCTTCCCATTAATTTTTCAATGTCTTTGAGTAAGGGTGTTTCGATGAAGTCGGTGAATGCGATTGCTTCTCCGGTTGTTCCTGCGCGGCCTGTTCTTCCGATTCTATGGATGTATGTTTCTGGCACATCTGATAGATCGTAGTTGACTACAAGTGGCAGTTCGTTGATGTCGATGCCTCGGGCAGCGATGTCAGTTGCGACTAGGACTTGGCAGCCGTATGATTTGAAGCTTTCGAGTGCGCGTTGTCTTGCGTTTTGTGATTTGTCTCCGTGAATTGCGAGGGCTTGGATGCCATTTTTCTTTAGATCTTTGGCGACGCGGTCTGCGCCTCGTTTGGTTCTTGTGAAGACTAGGACGGAATCGCCCATTCTTGTTTTACAGATGTCTGTAAGAAGGTTTGATTTGTTGTTTCTATCGATGTAGTAGACGGATTGTTTTACTGCGTCTACAGGAGATGAGATTGGTGTGACACTTGCCTTGATTGGGTTGTGTAGTAAATCGTTTACAATGCTTGTAATTTCTGGTGGCATTGTGGCTGAGAAAAGCATGGTTTGTTTTTCTTTTGGTAAATATTTTAAGACGCGTCTGATGTCATGGATGAATCCCATGTCTAGCATGCGGTCTGCTTCGTCCAGGATGAAGACTTCGACGTCTTTGAGGTTGATGTATTTTTGTTGGATGAGGTCGTCTAGACGTCCTGGAGTCGCAACTAAAATATCAATGCCACCTTGGAGTGCTCTTACTTGTGGGTTTTGTGAAACACCACCGAATACTACGGTTGATTTTAGGTTGAGGAATTGTCCGTATGAGACAAAGCTTTCGTAGATTTGTGTTGCGAGTTCTCTTGTGGGTGTAAGGATCAGTGCTCTGATCTTTCTTTGGTTTAAGTTAACTTTTTCTTGTGCGAGTCTTTGGAGTGTTGGGACTGCGAATGCTGCAGTTTTACCGGTTCCTGTTTGTGCGAGTCCTAAAACGTCGCGTCCCAAGATTGCGTTGGGAATTGTTTTCTCTTGAATGAGGCTTGGTGTTTCGTAACCTTGCTTTTCAAGCGCTTTTAAAATTTCAGGCATGATGCCTAATTCTGTAAATTTCATATTAATGACCTCTATTTTCTATTGACAGCCATTATTAAAGATTAAGGATTTAATAAGATTTTGCGCGGATGATAAATATCACAGCTGTCTTCAGGCGCAAGCTTTGGGTATTATAACACAATTTAATCTATAAGTGTCTTTGGACGAATCCAAAGTCCTGCTAATATTCCAAGTATGGATATCATGAAGTATAGGCCTGCCCCATCTTGGGTGAGCCCGCCGAATAGAATGAGGCTGGCGCCAAATAGGGCCAAGATTGGGTATAGGTAGGCATTTCTTTTGTTGAGTGTTCTTTTTTTGCTTTGATCTATTAAGATTCTGACGTAAAGAAGTGCATAGAAGATGTATGTCAGGACTATGGGTAGATTGTCTATTTGAAGACCGCTGAAGTCAATGAATCCAAGTTTGAATCCTTGTATGCTAAAAAAATGTAGGAGTAACCACAGTAATGATATGCCAATGGCAAAGAATGCTGAGTTGATGGGGATGTCATATTTTGGGTGGATCTTTTTGAGTTTGTGTGACATGGGGAATTCATCTCTTATTGAGAGTGCGTAGGGTTGTCTTATGAAGCCCAGTGTGAGGCCGTTGAGTGCGCCCATGACTGATATGCTGACCATAAGATAAACGAGTTTTACGCCAAAGTCTCCCATGAATCGGCTGAGGAAGTATCCAACGCTGCCGTCTTTGAGTTCTATGATTTGTTGGGGTCCCAGCATCATGTTGATGCCGATGAAATAGAATAGGTAAACAATGAGTATCAGTATGGGTGCGATGACGAGTGCCCTGCTGAGGTTCTTTTTGGGGTCTTTAATTTCATGGGCAATGGATGGGGCGACAAACCAGCCATCGTATGCGAATGCGCAGGCAATGAGTCCTGCGAAAAGATTGGGTGTTTGATTGATGCTTGTGATTGTGTTTGGACTCACTAAGTTACTTGTGTTACCAAATACAATGCCAATGATTGAGAGTGATGCCAGGGCGAAGAGTTTGATGAAGAGTGTGACTGTTTGGAATTGGCCTGCTTTGTGGGTGTTGATGATGTTGAGTATGAAGAAAAAGAAGATGAGTATGAGTGATGTGATCCAAATGAATGGGTCATTGGGATTGGTGATGCCAAAAAAGAGGCCAATGTATATTGCGCAGATCCATGCCAATATGGCGACCAGGGCTGGGAAGTAGAAGATGGTTTGAAACCAGCCTGCTAAGTATCCGACTGTTTTGCCCCATGCTTTTTCTGTGTAGGAGATGAGTCCGCCTGCTTCTGATGTTTCTTTTGCGTATTGTGCTACGACGAGTCCACCAAAAATGATGCCCATGGCGCCGACTACCAGGAGTATGACACCGTGTAGGACATTGCCTCCAGTAGAAAGGAGTATGTCGTCGGTTTTAAAGAAGATGCCTGAACCAATAACAATGCCTGCAATCATGGCGATGGATGTTGTGAGTCCGAATTTTTTTGTTTGTTTTTTCATGGTATCACCTCTTTTGTTTCTACTAGTATACTAGGGTCTGGGTCCTCTTCATATGAATATTTTGTTTATATGATATTATATAAGGAATTGAGTGATAAATGAAAGGGGTATTCTTTGACAATATTAATTAGAAAATTTAGAGAGGTCGCATTTTCTGTGCTTCCGATTACGTTTTTGGTGGTAATTTTAAATTTCACAGTGGTTCCACTTGAGATGGATGTCTTCATTCGTTTTATCTTGGGGGCTTTGTTTGTGATTTTGGGTTTGGGTATTTTCCTTTTTGGGGCTGAGCTGGGTGTGGGTCCAATTGGGAGTCTTATGGGTAAGTCGGTTGCCAAGTCGAATAATACTTGGATTGTTGGGGGTTTGGGTTTCTTGCTTGGGTTTTTAATTACCATTGCTGAGCCTGACCTTCAAATATTGGCGGCTCAAATTGAGCTTGCGTCTGGGGGTTTGATTGGGGCTGTGACCATCTTGCTGGTTGTTTCGGTGGGTGTTGGGATCATGGTGGCGATTGGGCTTTTGAGAATCTTGTTTGGTAGACCTTTAAACCGATTGTTTACTTTATTTTATTTCTTTATATTCATTCTTGCTTTGGGGGTTTCGGAATCTTTCTTGGCGATGTCAGTGGATGCGTCTGGGGCGACTACGGGTGCCATGACCACGCCTTTTATATTGGCTTTGGGTTATGGTGTTTCGAAGCTTAAGGGTGGGAAGTCTTCTGATGAGGATAGTTTTGGTTTGGTGGGTCTTGCAAGTGTGGGTCCCATATTTATGGTGATGATCTTGAGTCGTCTTGCCAATTTGGGTGAGATTGTTGGGGACATTCCTTTGGTTCCTGAGGTGAGTGGCATCTTTGGGCCGTTCTTAAGCAACCTTCCTTCTTTGGTAAAGGATTCACTGATTACGCTTTTACCGCTTCTCTTTTTATTCTTAATCTTTAATCATTTTAGATTTAAGCTTAAAAAGGATGATCGACAAGATATCTTAAAGGGTTTATTTTATACTTATTTGGGATTGGTCTTATTTTTACTTGGTGTGAACGCTGGGTTTATGGATGCAGGACGCATTCTTGGGGGTGCCATTGCGAGTTTGGATGCTAAGTGGGCATTGCCATTGACCGGGTTCTTACTGGGTATGGTGGTGGTCTTGGCGGAGCCGGCAGTTTATGTCTTAACTGAACAGGTTGAGGAAGTGACTGCGGGTCATGTTAAGAAGAAAGTGATTTTAATTACTTTGTCTATTGGGATTGCGTTTGCGGTGATGATGTCTATGTTGAGGCTGATGATACCGTGGCTTAAGTTATGGCATTTCTTGTTGCCGGGGTTTGCTTTGGCTGCCCTTTTGTCTTATCATGTGCCTAAGATTTTTGTTGGGATTGCGTATGATTCGGGTGGTGTGGCTTCGGGCCCTATGACTGCGACGTTTATCTTGGCTTTTGCTCAGGGTGCGGCGAGTGTCATTCCGGGTAGTAATGTCATGGATGGGTTTGGTGTTATTGCGATGATTGCCATGATGCCCATTGTATCCATTCAAATACTGGGTCTGCTGTTTAAAAGAAGAGGTGTGAAAACATGAATCAAATGAATTTGCTGTGTAGTGTGGTTGAGTACGGGTTTGGGAGTAAGGTCATTACGGGTTTGAAACCTTTTTCTTTATTTGGTACGACTGTTATTTTGGGTAAAGGGACCATTCATAATAAGTTTATGAAGCTGCTTGGAATCCATGAAACAAGAAAAGAGATTTGTTTGAGTCTTGTCTATTCCGATCAAGAAGATGAAATCTATGAAAAGTTAGAAAATAAATTGAAACTAGAGAAAAAAGGACATGGTATCTTATTTACCGTTCCACTAATGAATAAAGATAAAACAATCATAAATGAAGAAAATAAAACAAAGGAGACAAAATCAATGTCGAACAAAGAAGCAATATTCGTAATAGTTGATCACGGTAAAGCCCATGAGGTCATTGATTTTGCCAATGAGGCGGGTGCTAAAGGGGGGACGATCATTCATGGTCGCGGATCCAACATTGATGAAAAGGCCAAACTTTTCAATTTAAACATTGAACCAGAAAAAGATATTGTATTGATATTGGCTCATAAGGATAAGGTAGAACGCATCACTGATTCTATTAAAGTGGGCATGAACATTGAGGATGATTATCAGGGCATTATATTTGTCGTTGATGTTTCTAGAACTTCGGGTCTTTACACAAACTAATCAGTATCATTTAAAGAAACCTCCCTTTACGGTATAATAGTAAAAAGGGAGGTTTTTATTTTGACTAAAATACCAAATTATACTTTAAACAATGGATTAGAAATTCCTGTCATTGGTTTTGGGACATGGAAAATGGAAGAAGGCAAAGAATGTATTGATGCCGTTTCTCATGCTTTGAAGAGTGGCTATACACATATTGATACGGCAGCCGTATACAAAAATGAGAAAAGTGTGGGTGATGCGATCAAAGCATCAAATATGAACAGAGAAGATTTGTTTATCACTACTAAAGTTTGGAATACAGACAGAGGCTATGAAGAAACTAAAAAAGCACTACAAACTTCACTTGATAAACTTCAAATGGATTATGTTGACCTGTACTGGGTTCACTGGCCCGTTCCAGTTGATCACAAAGACAACTGGGAAAAGATCAATGAAGAAACATGGCGTGCCATGGAAGAAGCATTAGAGGAAGGTAAAGTTAAGGCCATTGGTGTTTCTAACTTTATGCCTCATCATATGGATGCACTCTTAAAGACGGCTAAAGTGAAACCAGTCATCAATCAGCTTTACTTAAATCCAAGTGATGCCCAAGAAGAAATCGTCAACTACAACAAAGAACTCGATATTCTGTCTGAAGCATACAGCCCTCTTGGCAGTGGCACCATCTTTTCTGTAGAAGCAATCAAAGAGATGGCAAAAAAATATAATAAGTCACTTGCCCAGATTGTACTGAGATGGTCTATCCAAAAAGGGTTCTTACCCATTCCAAAATCAGTTACGCCAAAAAGAATTGAAGAAAACTTAAACATTTTTGATTTTGAAATCACTGAAGAAGACATGGCGATTCTTGATAAGCTTAAAGGACAAGCTAAAGAATCTCCAGATCCGGATGATAAGGATTACTAAGATTCATTCTGAAATAAATAAAACAGTGAGCAACAATCACTGTTTTTATTTATTCGGTAATCAAAATCTAATCTCTTATGATATAATGAATTCTTATGCTAATAAGTGAGGAATCTTGACTTTCTGGTCACTTATTCGATATTGTATTAAACTAAATTACGTGCTTGAATGAACATTATATTTTTTAAACAGGAGTGTATACATGAAACATCATATTAAAATTTTTATCACTAACTTACTGTTATTTGTAAGCATCTTATTAATTTATTCTACAAATTGGTTTACTGCCACTTTTGATCAGT
>CBDUDQ010000012.1:0-23202 GCA_965365985.1 uncultured Erysipelothrix sp.
AAAAAACCTACTCGCGAGAGTAGGTTGAATTTTATATTGGCTGGGGCACCTGGGATCGAACCAGGGAATGTCAGAGTCAAAGTCTGATGCCTTACCGCTTGGCTATGCCCCAATGAATTACCGCTTAACCGAATTAAATTATACCATAAGAAAAATCTATTTCAAGGGTAAAATGAAGAATATGACAATAATTCCCATTCTATCAAATTGCTTGAAAAATATCGTTGGAAATAATTTGGTTTGAAATCTATCTATACTTTAAACCTTCCTTAGAAATATGTCCACAAATATACTATAATTAGATTAAGTGAGGTATCCCTATGAAAGAAAAATATATCATTGCCCTAGACCAAGGCACATCCAGTTCACGATCCATCATCTTTAACTCAAAACAAGAAGAAATTGCCACCGCAAGCAAACCCATTCATCCCATCTTCCCACAAGAAGGTTGGATTGAACACGACCCCATGGAAATCTATGCATCACAAGTCAGTACCCTTAATGAGGTCATTGCCAAATCAAACATCAACGCCAGTCAAATTGAAGCCATCGGCATCACCAACCAAAGAGAGACCACCCTTATATGGGATAGAGTCACAGGCAAACCCATTCACAACGCCATCGTATGGCAATGTCGAAGAACTGCTGAAATGGCCAAGTCTTTAATTGAACAAGGACACGCCCCGATGATCAAAAGTAAAACCGGACTTCCCGTTGACGCATACTTCTCAGCAACAAAGATTCGATGGATCTTAGACCACGTTAAAGGCGCACAAGAAAAAGCAGAAAGCGGACACTTGATGTTTGGTACCGTAGACACATGGCTTATCTATAATCTAAGTAATAAACAAGTCCACGCCACCGACGTCACCAACGCATCCAGAACCATGCTCTTTAACATTCATACATTAGAGTGGGATGAGGAATTATTAGAATTATTTAACATTCCTAAAAGTATGCTTCCTGTGGTTAAAAACAGCTCTGACTTCTTTGGTGAAACCAACATCCAAGGACACCTCATCCCCATCACCGCAGCAGTAGGCGATCAACAAGCCGCACTCTTTGGACAATGCGCATTCGAAAAAGGAGAAGCCAAAAACACATACGGAACAGGATGTTTCTTATTAATGAACACCGGCACAGAAGTCATTGACTCAAAGCACGGACTCCTGAGCACCATCGCAATAGGCATCAACGGAGAAATACAATACGCACTCGAAGGATCCATCTTTATGGCCGGCGCAATCCTACAATGGATGCGAGATGAACTCGGAATCATTAACGATGTCAAAGAAACATCCAAGATGGCCCTATCCATTCCAGACAACGGCGGCGTTTATCTCGTTCCTGCATTCAACGGACTTGGGGCACCCTACTGGGATAACAGCGCCAAAGGGACTATTATAGGACTGTCAAGAAACTCAAACAAAAATCATATCGTTCGAGCCGGACTCGAAGCCATCGCATTTCAAGCAAAAGATGTTTTAGAAAGCATGGCCAAAGATACCAAACACACCGTCAAATCACTCAAAGTGGACGGCGGTGCCAGCGACAACGATTTCCTGATGCAATTTCAATCAGACATCCTCAACATTCCAGTTGAAAGACCCAAGACCGTCGAATCAACCGCACTTGGTGCCGCAATGCTCGCAGGACTTTATACAGGATTCTTTAAAAGCAAAGCACAAATTAAAGAAAATATTGAGGCAGTCAAGACATGGAATCCAGAAATGGAAAATGAAAAAAGAATCGAACTTGAACACAAATGGACTAAAGCACTCAAAAGAAGTCAAGATTGGCTGGAATCCTAAGCATATAACTTGTATTAAAAGTAGTTGAATACTAAACTATATTTACTAAACTCAGAACCCTATATGGTTTGAGTTTTTTTATAAGGAGAACACACAATATGAACGAATATTTACCGTTTTTAGCACTGGGACTGACCTTAGTCTTTTATGCTCTATTGAACTATCTAAAGAAAAAAGGGAAAAGCTTTGGATTCAGAACAATACTCGCTTTATTTTTAGGACTCATCGTAGGAATACTATTCAGAGAACACACACAATACGTCAGTGTATTTGGAAGAATCTTTACAAGACTCATCCAAGCCATTGTGATTCCACTCTTATTCTTCAGTATCATGTCAAGCATCACATCGATCAACGACATCTCAAAACTTAAATCAATGGGAGGACGATCCGTATTCTGGCTCCTACTCAATACAGCCATCGCAGCAATCATCACCATCTTTGTCGCCAGAGCCCTTAACATTGGCGCCGGCTTCAACTTAGTATTGCCAACAGACTACGTGCCAAGAGAAGTGCCAAGCATCGTCGATACCATCGTCAGCTTCTTCCCTTCAAACATTGTCAAACACGCATCAAACAACGAAGTCATTCCGTTTATTGCCTTCACAGTGATGTTGTCAGTTGCCCTAGTGAAACTCAATACTAAAAAAACAGAAATTGCACAACCCATCATTGATGCCATCGCAAAATTAAACAAACTGGTATTTGAATTCATCAAACCTGTTATTGCAATGACACCTTACGCAGTCTTATCTTATATCGCATCAGCCGTCACAAGAGACGCCGCAAAAGATATGAGCGCACTGGTCATCGTTGTCATCGTCGCATACGCAATTTCAATATTCCAAATGTTCGTCGTACACGGTACTTTAGTTTCAGTATTCGCCAAGATGAACCCCATCAAATTCTTTAAAGCCATTTGGCCCGCACAAGTCGTCGCATTCACATCACAATCAAGCATTGGAACCATTCCAGTGACCGTGAAGCAACTCACAGAAGAAGTCGGTGTCAAAGAAGAGGTCGCATCATTTGTGGGTGCACTGGGCGCAAACATGGGCATGCCAGCATGTACAGGAATGTGGCCAGTACTCCTTGCCATCTTCACCATTAATGCACTCAACATCCCATTCTCAGTGACTCAATACGTATTGTTGGTCTTCTACTCCATCTTGGTTTCATTTGGGACAGCCGGAGTCCCAGGAACCGCAACCATCGCCGCGACAGCAGTCCTTGCATCAGCAGGACTGCCAATCGAAGTCATCATCATATTCGCACCCATCTCAAGCTTAGTTGACATGGTCAGAACAGCCGCAAACGTAACCGGCGCTGCCACAGCAGCAACCATCGTGGCCTACAAAGAAGGCGCACTCACACAGAAATAAATATTAAAGCGAAACATCACCATGATGTCTCGCTTTTTTTGTGGTAAAATCTTTAATGGAGGCAAACTCATGACCATACTCATTCAAGCATTCATTATTTTTTTCTTTTCATATATTGGTACTTACATATCAACTACTTTTAACCTTGTTTTTCCAGGCAGTTTCATCGGCCTAATATTGATGTTTCTCTCACTTTACTTCAAAATCATCAAACTCAAACACATCGAAACCGTCGGCACATGGCTTAAAGACAACATGGGATTTCTATTCGTACCCCTAACCGTAGGACTGATGAATGAATTCGACATCCTAAAACTACACTGGTTTACACTCACCATCGTCATGATTTTATCAACAGCCATCACCTATGTCTTCACCGCAAAAATAGTAGAGAAGGTAGAAGACCATGAATAGCCCTCTATTTGGCATTACCCTGTCCCTACTCATCTATGTCATCATGCAAAAGATTCAAATCAAAACAAAAATTTCAATTCTCAATCCCCTCTTATTCTCAGGGATTGCGATCATCCTTATTTTAATGACATTCAAGATTCCGTTCGAACAATTCAACGAAGGCGGCAAACTCATCACAGCCCTCATTGGACCCGCAACCGTGTCCCTGGCCATACCACTTTATAAGAATTTAGATTTACTCAAGAAAAAAATAAAAACAATCTCAATTGGCATCCTTGCATCAGTAGGAATTCATGCCATCACCATTGTCGTACTAAGCATCCTATTATCACTCAATGAACAAATGGCCATCAGCCTCATTCCCAAATCAATCACGACCCCCTTCGCAAAAGACTTAAGCGAAACACTGGGCGGCATACCAGCCATCACCATCAGTGTGGTCATCGTAACCGGCATCTTCGGAGCCGCAATATCACCCTTTCTTAATAAGTTATTCAAGATTAAAAACACCCTTGCCAAAGGACTCGCACTGGGATCCAGCGCCCACGCTGTAGGAACCTCAAAAGCCATTGAAAACAGCGAAGAAGAAGGTGCCTTCTCAAGTATTGCACTCATTCTCACCGGGCTCATGACAGTCCTTAGTGCACCCCTTGTCGCTTACATCATCACCCTAATTATCAAGTAAAAAGACAATTCAGAAGAATTGTCTTTTTTGTCGATAATTAATTTTATAAATCCATAATTACAATTTCAGGACGCGCAAAGAAACGAAGCGGTAAGCCAAAGACATTACCACCCAAACCCTTACTGACATAGACAGAAGTTGTGTCCGTCTTAACCCAGCCACCCACATACTTTTGGCCATATTTAGAAGGTAATATGGGCGCATAATAACCAAATAGATTAACCTGCCCCCCATGCAAATGACCAGACAAACCAAAATGATATGTTTTATCTAAATCCTCAAAGTAATCAGGCTCATGAGCCAACAAGACACAATTCTCACCCCAAGGCAGATTGTCTAAATTAGGATTTCCAAGCTTCAGATCATCAACCCCCACAAAAGTAATGCCGTGATATTGATACGCCTCATTGATGAGAAGTTTAATTTCATTTTCCTGATAAAAATTTTTAACGAATGCTTCTGCATGATAATCATGATTCCCCATGATGGCAATCATCTCACAATCCAGTTGTCTGATATAATCAAAAACCAAATGCGAGTTTCTATTATAGGTATGAATTAAATCACCCCCTAAAATAATCAAATCCGGATTCAATCCTTTAATTGCTTTAATCAATCTTCTCATAGCCAAATGTCTAAAACCAAGCGCGATGTTATCATACTGAAAATCAGATAAAAACAAAACACGACGGTTTAATTTAAAACTAAAAGAGACATCTAAAAATGTTTCTTGGAAATTATGAAATTCATATAAGGCATAAAGAAACAAAGAGATTAAAACAAGGATAATCCACCAAATCACAGCTTGCCTCTATTAAGACGCTTCAGTGCACCCGAAACCGGCACCGCAATTAAAACCGCCGCCCCAACTTCTAATATTGATTGACTCGCAAAAATACCAAAGAAGAATAAGAACATGCCCTGAGTTGACGTGGCAATCTCAGCAAACTCAACACGACCCACAGTCGCCAAAAATAAAGCACCCAAAACAAAGATTGAATGCATGAAAGTAGAGACCACCGATACAAGCGTAGCCTGAACAGTAAAATTCTTAATGAATTTTTTTGATAAGTTATAAGTTAAACCCACAACCAAACCAAAAGCCAACCTTGGCAATACAGAAACCAACGGGTTGATAAATAAAGGATCTAAAAGACCACTTCCACGTGTCAATGCCACAAATAAAGTCGACACACCAAAAGCAAAACTGTTGATGAGCGCAGACTTCATACCCAAAACCAAACCTGCAATGATAACAGGAATATGCAAAATGGTAATTGAAAGCACACCCACCTGAAGAATTCCCAGGTTAGGCACTACCGCAAATAAAACAGTAATTGCGATAAAAAAAGCGTTTAATGTCAGTTCTCTCGTATTTTTCATTTTATCATTCCTTTTTCCACTATCGTTTTTAAGCCATCGCTCAGTAATGTTTCATCATAAATAAACTCTGGTAAGTAATCTTTAATTAAACAAGCATATCCGCCTGTGAGTATTTTAACACATTTGTGTCCTTTTTCGCTTTCCATACGCTTTGCCAAGCCCTCAATTTGAGCAATCAGACCAAACATCACACCCGACTGAATTGCGCCTATAGTAGACGTACCAATCACTTGATCAGGAACCAACAAAGAAACCTCAGGCAAATGAGGTATGTATTCTGTCAAAGCTTTCAAAGAAGTTCCAAGACCCGGTAAGATCAAGCCCCCTTCAAAAACATAATTTAAAGAAGTATAAGTCAGCTTACTGGCACTTCCTATATCAGCCACAATAACAGGCGCTTCATATTTCTCCAAAGCCCCCACAGAAGTCGCGATAAAGTCAGCCCCAATTTCCAAAGGATTATCCAAACGAATTTCAAAGCCAATGATATTATGAGCCGAAACAATTTTAGGCGTGATGTTAAAAACACGCTTACAAGCCATTTCAATCTCATCCGCGATAAAAGGCACGACACAAGAAACAATGACATCCGAAATTGGATAATTCAGTGCTTCCATTACATCACAATAATATATTAAAGCGTCATTCTTTTTAGTAATCACGCGAGTCTCCTCGAGTCGATCATTTCCTTGGTAAACCATGAAAACAGTGTTGGAATTACCCACATCAATTGTTAATAGCATAATTTCACCTCTAGCATGAATAGAATACACTAAACAAGCTTTTTTTTCCACAAAAAAAGTATGGTCTCCCATACTTTAACTTAAAACAGTCAACCCGTACACCTTAATGGGCCTTTTCAAATCTAAAACTGAAATACTAAGAGAAAACTCAACGGACAAATTAAACATTCTGTCCGTTTGTTTAATTTCATAAACGCAAGACTGACAAACAGAAGCACTTCTAAGTGCACTGTTCACCAAATCCAAATTGCCATCATAGTTCTCAATTAATGAAACAATTTGGTCCCGATAAGAATGTGCTTCATGAAGGCGATAAATCACAGATATGAAATCAACCGATAACAAAATAGAAAACATCAAAGTAATCATTAAGAGATAGTATTCAATACTTCCCCTCACTTACCTGTTTCACCTGTCATCGCGTCCCACTGCTTGTTAATTGTTACTTTCATTTCATCCTTGAATTCATTTGAAAATAATATCATCCCAGTCGCAATAACCGTAACCACTAAAACCAATCCATACTCCTCAAAGAATGCTTTCAAACCATCCACCCCCCTTCAATCATTGTTACCATGACCAAAAACATCATTAAGACAAAATAGAATGAAACCAAAACCACCGGCAAGATTCCTAAAAAAGAAAATCCTTCCAATAAATTCTTCTGTTTTGATGCACGCATTTCATTCATCAAGTCTGCCGTATGTTCTATCATACGGTCTAAGTGAATCTGAGAATCAAGACGTCCCATCTGAGAAAATCGATACATCGATTTCATCATTTTATTAAGCTCAAGATTTTCATAATCCTCCATGAACGATTCATAGATGATCAAATCATTGGGACGATAAGCCAAAGCCATTAAAAGAGAATCAAGCGGTTTTGCCAAGATAAGCGGTGCCTCTGCTAAAGACAAACGCAAAGACCCCACCACCGTATTGCTTTGAAGATGCGTTTGAACACTTCGCATCCAAATGGGAAACTCATAACTAAGTTGTTCTTGTAATCGTTTCTTCATTTTTTTTAATTTAAGATATTCTTTTTTATAAAATAAACCCAAGCATAAAAGCAGAAAAATTCGAACATAAGAAGAAGCCATAATAATGAGCGGGATAAAAACATACAAGAAAATCAAACGCATTTTAAATAAAGGCTCTTGATCATAATCCATCAACAAACTCAGTTCATCTAAATCAGGCTCCTTAAAAAAGAGAAGCATCACCTCTCCTTTTAGATACAATAAAATCCACATAAGACCCACTAAAAGATATCTCAAGACAAGCACTCCTCCTTCATCACCAAAGGCAAGACCAAAACTTTAAACGATAATGTTAAAACTAAAATCATTGATAACAAAAAGATGAAACTGATATTTTGGTATAAAGGGTTAATAGAAATGTCGACCACCATCCTCAACATATTAAGCGCACCATAAGATACCAGCAACCCAAATAAAGACAACAATATCATCCTTCTTTTAAACTCATCTATATCCTTAGAAAAACGGTGTACATTCTGATTTAAAGCATCCAAGTCCTCATCAATGAAACGCATCTGATCTAAGAATCGATCATTTCCATGGCTCTCAGTTTGCGCCATGATGCGAAAGAGACTCACACACAAATAATGAGACCATGCTGACTTCACAACCGGCATGATGTCTTCATGATTTTGAACCGAAATAAGAACGTCATCAAAATCATTTAAATTAATAATTTTCTTTGTTTCAACCAGAGATATTAAAAGTTTACCGTGAATTTTAAACATCGATGATAAATGAGATAAAAATAAAATCTTATCATTCACACTTTTAAATGCTTCAAGACCCAAGACTTGCCATCTGAAGATTAATACCAAACTCAAACAAGTAAATAAGAATAACAGAAAAATATACTTTGGCATCAAAGAAAATGAATGCGCAAACCATAATAAAAAAGATAATACACCCAAAGACAAAACAAACAGTTTACCATTCAAAACAATGTGAGATTTTCTGATCTTTTTAATATCAGGAAACAAGACGTAAGCAAAAATTATAGAAGCCACCACACTCATGTAAACTTCACCCCAAACAATTGTCCGCGCTCCTTTATCTGTTCAGGCAATCCCCTTACCAATTTCTTAGTTTGAAAATGGTAAACCAAAACTGGATCATCTTTAGAAAAAGAAACAATCTCCCTTACATAACGCCGTATGCCTGAATCACTCACCTGTAAGTCAATATGAATGCCAATATCAATGGTTTCCTGAATGTTTCTCATTAAAATCTCACTGGACAGATCCGCATTGGGCAACATATACAAAAGACGTCTTGGAATTTCAAAAGCATTCTTAGCATGAATGGTAGAAATCAGATGCGTGCCCGTAGAAACAGAATTCAAAAGATTCAAAACCTCCGCCCCACGGACCTCACTCAACAAGACCCAGTTGGGGCGCTGTCTCAAACTGGCCTTAATCGCATCATCATAAGAAAAACGATCACTCACCCGCATGCTGACACAATCCCGATTTGGATGCAGTTGTTGATAGCGAATTTCATAAGAATCCTCAATAGAAATCACACGGTCCTCAGGTGAAATATACTGAGTGAGAAACTTAAGCAGCTCTGTTTTACCTGCGCCAGGCATTCCAGATATCATCACATTACAGCGCGCTGACACCACATATCTCAAAAACTTCAATGCCGACAAAGACATATAAGATTCCTCAATAATTTTTTCTTCACTCATGCGCATGGACATAGGGGTTTTTCTAATGGATAAACTCAAGCGCCCGCCAACAGAAGGATGGATGATGCTTACCCTTAAATCCTTAAAATCTGATTCAAGCAAAGGACTGTGCGCATTAAAGGGTAAGTTCACGGCATTGGCAAAACGAGCACAAACATTCATAAATAAATCATGAGACGCATAATTTAAATGGGTGATACGGCCTTTAGCCAAATGGTCAATCCATAAGTCCTTACCATTATAGTTAATATCAGTAATCAAAACATCAGAAAGAAAATCACTCAGAATATCAAAATTAAAATCAAAACTCAAGAAGACTCACCACACCCTCATTCAAAATACACTCTTCTCCTTCAAGCTTAAAATCATTCAGCGACAAGTGAAAATCACCCAAAGCACTGGCCTTCATCATTAATGAAACCAAATCCTTATTCACAGCCAACAAAATGACTGCTGGCACTTCACCCTCCACCTCATCAATTTCAATCCCCTTACGATCTCTAACCCCAATTACCCGAACTCGAGACAATAAAAGTTCTGATTGATGCCCATCAAAACCAGCAAACAATAAATTAACATCAACAAAATGACCTTTCAAAACACTCTTACCAGAACTCATCATTAAATCGCTTTTAATTGGAAATACTGCCTGTGATTCTTTAAGCAGTAATAATGGGGCATCTTGAACCAAATCAGGATTTTCAATCGAAGCCTTTAAAATAGGCTGACCTTTATAAATGGTATGGTTCATCGAAAGCACATGATCAATTAAATCTTCCTTTTTCAAAACCATGTCATCCAAAACATGTTTTCGTGAGATCTTGACATGGCTGATTGATCCTTCCAAAATGGTCTCCCGTTGTTGATGTACAGCATTTAAAACCGGAACAGACAGTTCATCTAAACGATACCGCGTCATCATTTCAACACTAAAAGAAAACACAAGCAAAACCACCACTAAAGTCATTACTTGAATATATTTCTTATTCATAAACACGCTCCTCAATCATCGTTTCATCAAACACTAAAGGAAATCGACCGTTTAATAAACTGACCCGATACCTTCTCATTTTAGGATAGTCATGATATCCCAATAAACTGATCTCATAATCATGGTCATCTCCTACCAAACTATAAAAAACTAAATCAAAGCTTTGATCTTCATGTTTCATTGTTTCTTTAAGCGCTGTGTGAAATGCATGATTGACCTCCAATTTTAAAGAAAGAAAATCAATATACTGAAGACTCAAAGAAAAAGAAACAAAACACATGACCCATAAAGCAAATAAAGCAAAAGCCCCTTTCATAGATCACCTCACATCTTTAAATACATGTAATGCATTCTTTATCCTAAATTGTTTATGATATAATAAGAACATGAAAAAAATACTGATAGTTTTACTGCTTACTTTAACAGCATGTACCAGCACTCCCACTCCCAAAGATGTCGTAAAAAAAGCCAACTCCTCTGAGTCTGGATTTGATACGGTCATCCAGTTTCTGTCAACAGAAACCTCACAAAAGAAATTTGATAAACAATTTGAAATCGTAAAAGATGAATTCAAATATTATAATCAATACTTCGATAAATATAACGATTATGAAGGCATTAATAATATTAAAACCATTAACGATCAAGCCGGCATTGCGCCTGTGAAAGTGGATCCGATGATCATTGAAATGTTAGAAATGGCCAAATCTTACACAGAAATAACCAAAGGTTACTTTGATGTGAGTTTCGGTGCAGTCTTACAAGTATGGCATGACTATCGCGATGAAGGTGAATCCCTCAATGCACAAGGCAAGCCAGGCAGAACACCAGACATGGCAATCCTGAAAGAAGCTGAGCAATACACAGGATGGCAATTTGTAGAAATAAACAAAGAAGAAAGCACTGTATACCTCAATCACAAACGCGCAAAACTTGATGTTGGCGCAATCGCCAAAGGACTCGCAACTGAATGGGTGGCACTCACACTGGAAGAACAAGGTGAAGCACATGCAGTCATCAGCGGGGGTGGAAACATCCGCACCATTGGAAATAAAGGTTCTGGCGCATCATGGTCAATTGGTGTACAAGAACCCAAAGAAATCATCTTCCCATCTGACTTAGTCGCTTTCCAATTCCCTGATTCAATTTCTATTGTTACTTCAGGCGATTACCAAAGAAACTACTTAGCAGAAGATGGCATCAAACACTCGCACCTCATCAATCCAAAAACACTCATGCCAAAAAGCGACTTCAGAAGTGTCACCATTTTCACCCCCCATTCGGGTGAAGCAGACATACTCTCTACCGCGCTATACATGATGACTTATGAAGAAGGCACCGCCTTCCAAAAAGAATACAATGAAAAATATCCAGAAAGAGCATTTGAAGTATTTTGGGTCTCAGAAACAGAAACAACTTGGGAAGAATCCAAAGGATTCCATATTAATATGACAGAAGGTTTAAGATCAAAAGCAAAAGCAGTAGACTAAAAGCACTCATACAGAGCGCTTTTTTTATAGTACAATCCTTGAAGAAATTCAATATTTAGCATAAGATTGAAGTAGAAAGAGGTGCACACTATGAGTAATAAAGATAAAAAAACAATCATTGAAAATGAAGAATTAACAAGAGAAAGAAACGAAGGCGGACTCAATCCAGCCTACGGATCAGACATCATGCCAGATGACCCACGCCACGGCATCATATCCAACCGCCCTGAACTCTTCGATAATTTAGTCGAACCCTTCCATCCTGATGGATATAAAACAGAAATACCTGAAGAGTATGATCCCGAAAATCCAGAAGAAGACATCTTAGATTAGAATATCAAAAAAAAAGAGAAACGCGCATAATCAAGCGTTTCTCTTTTTTGTATTTCATAATAAAAATTAGATCATATGTTTTTTAAGACTCCAAAACCACAACTGGTTTCAAAGCTTGTTTTTTTGCATTACGCTTCGCTATATATCCAGTCAACATTGGAGTTAATATGGCAGTAACGATGACTGAAGCAGCAATTTGAGGTGTCGCAATTGGAACCAATACAGCTAAGTTAGGATCAATTAAAGCCATCGCCCCAGGAGTTGCTACTGCACTAGCGGCAGTACTGGAAATTGCTGCACCAGCAACCCCACTCCCACCAGTAGATTTATCAGCAAAAATAGTGATAATACCACCCACGCCGACAACAATCAATCCCAATAGAACACCTGCAAGACCCCCAGAAATTAACTGTTTAAAGTTCATATTGGCACCCAAAACAAATCCCAATACAATGATAATAGGTGTGATTCCTGAAGTTAAATGTTTTTTTAAATAAGGACTAAAATTACCCAAAAGCATGCCAATGACCAGTGGAAGGATCGATCCCACAATTTGCCAAATTGGAATGTTTGCTTGTCCAGAAGAACTCAACGCAATCATGGTGGCAGTTGGACCAACACTAATGGTAGTCATTGCGACCGCACCACGATCAATCTCATCTCCATAAGTACTTGTGATACCTGAATATAATGCATTATTGGCAACTGACATACCCCCAATAATCGCAAGTGAACTCAAGCCAAATAAACTGTTATTCATAAACTTTGCGACACTCAAACCGATGACAACAGCGATCATTATCTTAACGAGTATGATTATACCCCCACGCATTAAAGCTTTAGGCGCATTTTTAAATGATAATGAAGCACCAATAAAAAGCATGAATACGCCCACCAATGGACCTGTACCCTTAACCATTGCGGTTGTAAAACCACCGATTTCAAGAGCTTGCGGGAAAATCGAGGCAACTGTACAACCAATAAACATTGGAATCACGATTGTATCACCTGGTATTTTTATTTTTTTTAGTTTATTTATAGTTTCTTTCATATTTTCTTATACCGATGGTTAGTCGAGTACAATACCCCCATCACAATCACCAATTTCACCATTAACAAAACTGGCTAAGTTAGAAGCAAAGAATAAAATCATTTGAGCAATTTCATTGGGTTCCGCTCTACGGCCCAAAGGAATCATGCTCAATACTTTGGCTTCCAATTCTTTGTTTTCTTTTAAATCCTTGGTCATCGCAGTATTTGTATAAGAAGGACATACAGCATTACATCGAATACCATACTTTCCACCTTCTTTTGCAATGGCTTTAGTTAAACCATTTACGCCAGCTTTAGATGTAGCATAAGCAGAAGTACCCAAAAGTCCACCCCCAATTTTACCTGCAACAGAAGAGATATTAACAATGCGTCCTCCCTTGTTTTCAATAAAATGAGAGTAAACAGATTGGCATGTTGCAAATGTACCAGTCAGGTTAATAGACAATACACGATTCCACTCATCTTGAGAAACTTCTTGAAATGGTTTAGTGCTGACTATTCCACCACAGTTTATGAGGATATCAATTTTTTTATGATCTGAAATAATTGTCTCCATCACAGTTCTGATATTGTCAGTATTTCCCAAGTCCATTTTATAAAAAGATACTGCATCTCCTAATTCTGCGACAGTCGCATTGGCAACGACATCATTGATGTCTACGATGATCGCTTTACCACCACCCGCTATAATTCCTTTAACGACTTCTTTACCAATTCCTTGGGCACCGCCTGTAATAATTGCAATTTCATTTTCAAAGTTCATAATTGAATCCTCCTTGTGTAACTAGATTATAGATCTCCTAGCTTATAACAACAATATGTTAATGAAAAATATGTGAAATAAATAACGAGAATTTGAATAAGTAAACAATATTTCATCCTGCATGTGAAAATATTGATATATTATTCACACATTAAGATTTTTGTTTTTACTTTATCAGTTTGACAAAGATAAATCTTATTACAAAAAGCAATTACTAAACTAATAAATTGAATTGCTTGATAAAATTGCCGACATGATTTAGGATAAATATAAGAGAAAGTAATTTAAACACAGTTAATAAACGCACTAGAATACTCAATTTAAACTACACTCTGAGAAATCACTGAAAAGAACAACCCTATTAGATTCGAATCCTAAAAGTAATTGTGTCACTAAAAAGCAGTCACAAATGCCTATGATAGATTTGAAAATCAAAAAAAAAAAAAAGGAGAATAATGATGAGAGAAAAACAAAAAGAAGTACTCAGTAAAAAAGATAAAGCACTGTTAAAAGAAAATGCTGCACAGGAAATGGAATCCCCATTTGCTACAGACATCATGCCAGACGATCCTCATTTTGGACAATCATCTAATAATGCTGAACTCTTAATTGATTTAGAAGAATCAGTATCAACAGAAGAGGAATAAATTTCTTGACTAGACAAAGTGAAACAGTCACACTGGCGAAATCACTCTTAGGACAAAGATTGATTGCTATAGATGATAACAATGAAGTCAGTGCTGGCATCATTGTCGAAACAGAAGCTTATTTGGGTTTCATTGACGAAGCCTGCCATTCCTATAAACATAAATATACACCCAGGCTGAAATCACTATACAGCGAGATAAATACAGTCTACATTTATAGCATGCACAGACAACTTTTGTTAAACATTATCTCTAAACCAAGTGAAGCCGTATTGATTAGAGCCATACAACCCATTGTTAATTTAGAAGCAATGAATCTCAGAAGAGATAAAGCTGGCATTCAAATCAGTAACGGTCCTGGTAAACTCTCTCAAGCGCTTGGCATCAGAAAAGACATGAATGGAACCAAACTGGGAGACATCATATCAGTCGAACAACATAATGACATTGAAAACTTACAGATCTGTGAAAGTCCAAGAATTGGAATCGATAATAAAGGTGAATGGACACACAAGAACCTAAGATTCTATATCAAAGAAAATCCTTATGTAAGTAAAACAAAAAGAACTGCCTCAATAAAATGAGTCAGTTCTTTTTCATGATTAACAAATAAAAAGCAGTCTTTTATAAGACTGCTTGAGTTATCTCACAAATAATATTCCCAATAAAATACTTAAAATATAGAAAGCCATCACAGTAATGAAATTCTTTATGATATAAACAAAAGAAACATGTTTGATTAAATCTTTCTTAAACAAGTTAAAATGATTCAATACCAGCGGTCCTGATAACAAAGTTAAAAGCGCTAAATAAGGCAAGGCTTTAATCCATACTGCAATAACGATCGCTGTATAAATGGCAAGATAAATCATTGCCATCAAACGCACAGACCACACTGTACCTAAATAATAAGGTAAAGTATATCTTTTAACCTTAACATCCGCCTCTATATCACAAGTGTTATTAGCCAGCATAATGGACGCTGTCAATAAAGTCGGTACTGAAAATACCAAGATGAATTTTAACAAAGTTATGAGATGCAATGACAAAGTTAAGTTGCCACTGTCATACATAAACTCGACCATGGTATGCGGTGCAGAAACATGAATCATGATAAACGGAATGAAATAACCATATAATACACCCGAAACAATTTCACCGTAAGGTTGTCGAGAAATTGGAATGGGTCCAAAGGTATACAAGATCCCAATCGCAAAACAGAACATCCCTAATATTAATACAATGAGATCTGACATCAATACTAAGTAGATACCCAGCCCCGCTGAAATCATCAACATAACCGCAATCAACAGCTTAGCAACAGACCTTGAGAAACCCAAGTCTTGTCCATTGGTTTTTGAGTCAATGGTATTATTTATGGCCGTAGTCGCAAGATCAAATATCAACATAGAAAAAAAGAAAATCAATGTCTTATAAACATTGATCTCAATATTTTGAAATAACATGAAGGTGAGAGTCAAAAAGAACGTCAATAAAGACGTAATTTTTGTTTGAATCTCTACAAATTGTAAGAATCTTTTGATCATAACAAGTACCCCATTGAAGCTTCCAATATATTATTTAAAGCCTCTTGTTTTAAAGGATTCACAGTGATTAAAGGAATCAGCTCAAGTGATTCTTTATAATAAGACATGGCCTTATCTCTTGTATAAGCCACACCATTGTATTCTTTCACAAGATTGTTTACTTCTAAACGAGTCAGCGCCAAAAATTTCTTTCCCGCACGTTCCATAGACTTAATTAAAGGCAAAGTGAAGACCCCTTGTTCAAAATCCGTTTGAGTTGGTTTCTTAGCAGATTTTTCATCAACCTCAAAATCAATACAATCATCAATAAACTGGAAGATCATCCCTACGTTGTGACCAAATTTCTTATAAGGTTCCAAATTAATGGCAGGCTCTTTCATACTCATGGCCCCAGCGACAAATGATGCTTCAAACAAAGCAGCAGTTTTACCACGAACAATTTTTAAGTAATCAGCAACTTTAATGTTGTAATTACCATTATTAATATGTTGAGTGAGTTCGCCCAAAGCGACCTCCGCCATGTAATTTGAAATACTATAATCGATGTATGCTTTTTTATCTTCAACATCGTTAAGCAAATTCAATGCCACAGCCAATAAATAATCACCACAAATGATGGCCGTTTTATGACCATATTCTTTATGTAAGGTTGAGATACCACGTCTAGAATCAGCATTATCCATCACATCATCATGGACCAAAGTCGCAAGATGCAATAACTCAATGGACGCCGCAAACTTAATGGCATCAGAATCAATGCTTTCATCATCCCTGATTGCTGCACTTAAAACAGAAATTGCACGAATGTACTTCCCCTGTGCCTTTGCCAGATGCTTGGTATAGGTTCTGATAATTAAAGGGGAGCTTGATAATACTGCTTCAAGCTCCGCTTTAACACATTTTAAATGAGTTTCAATTAATTCCATATTAATCGTGGTATATATACCACTTCTTAACGAATTTCAAATTGGACCACCATTTTTTAAGTACTGGCATTACCCAAGTATCCAATCCGAGCGTTGATCCTGCAAATAATACTGCAATTCCTGCAAATAACATCCAGATCGTATGTAAGTAAAGACCTGTTGTCATCATGAACATTAATTGTAAACCAACTGAGATTGCTGCAAAGAGCGTTGTGAATAATCCAGCAATTAAAGCCAAACCAATCACAATTTCAAGAACAACAACCATCACTTGCATGAACACTTGAACACCGTCACTACCCAAAATGACATTGTCAACAAACCAGTTCATCAATGGAACATTAATTTTTAGTGCAAATCCGTCTAATCCAGATTCAAGCAATGTTGATCCTGTAGCAAACCAGACTTGGAATAATCCTAAGAAGTTTAAGTTTAACAGCATTTCCCCAGCAGAAGCTCCCGCTTCACCAGTTGCGCCAGAAGCAGCATCCGTAGCAGCAGGTGCCACATCAGAAACGATGCCTAATAGTCCATCATACCAAGCCTGGGCTCCACCAAAGAAACCTTCAAGTTTCGGTACGTTAGGCAACCATCCTTCTCCCTTAGGAGCATGAGACAACCAACCTTCTTGAACTTTTTTAACCCCTTCAAACAACCAAACCATACCCAACCAAACTCGAAGTGGCACAACCACAAAGCTTGGAGTACGGTTAGAGAAGTGTCCACCGACGAATGAACGACGGTTTCTGATTGTGAAGAATTCAGCTTTCATATAAGCGAATACTTTATTCCATCCAAGAACTTGGAAGAAATAAACCATGTTGATGAAGTGTTTTGAAAGCATTGCGAAGAATGAAGGTAAGTTGAACATAAAGTTCGGGAAACCAACACGAGCAACACCATAACGACCCCCAACACAAACCATCATTCCGTGGAAAGAAGGCTTATATTCTTTCATGCCATTACCACCTTTGATGGCTTCAGCAATATTAAGAGCAGCTGTTCCTGCTGAATGTTCAGCATTCTCAACCATTTGAGGCACCGGCATATCAGACCCTTCAGGAATGAAATACATGTTATCTCCAACAACAAATACATCTTCACGACCTGCAGCTCTTAAGAATGAGTCCGTTTTAATGCGGCCACTTCTCTCAGCAGCGTCAATTGACTTACCTGATTCAGCAGTGATGTCCGCTGATTCAATACCAGCAGTCCAGATGATTGTGTTGAATTTCTTTTGAACATCTTCACCCAATACATCAAGATCGATGAAACCATCACCAATACGCTTAACTTTAGCATTGAAAGACATTTCAACGCCCATTTTTTCTAAACGTTTTTGAACTTTATTAGATAATTTGTTTGGTAATACTGGAACACAACGGTCAACCGCATCCACGTTCACTAATGTAACGTCTTTTGGATCAATATTGTATTTAGCACATAGAATTGGAACATACTCAGCCAATTCACCAATCATTTCAACTCCAGTAAATCCAGCTCCAATAACACAGAAGCTCAATAGATGGCGTCTTTTTGCAAGATCAGATTCTTGTGATGCTTCCATGAAAGTATCATGGATGTCATCTCTTAAGACGATTGCATCTTGGTATGACCAAAGTGTGTGTGTAAACTCTTTAGCACCCTCAACACCGTAGTAAGTTGGTTTTGAACCTGCCGCAACAACAACATAGTCATAAGGATAAACAGAAGTTTTCCCGTTAACTTGTTTGTTATCAAAGTCGATATTTTCAATTGTATCCATAACAACGTTAACGCGTCGTCCTGCAAATACTTTTTCAAGGTTGATTCGAATTGATGATTCGTCCACGCGTGATGCCGCAACCTCATGAAGTTCCGTTAACATCGTGTGGAACGGATTTTTGTCAATAATGGTGATATTGACGTCTTGATTCTTTTTAAATTTCTTGGCCAGTTTTTTAGCAGTTAGTATTCCTGCATAACCTGCGCCTACAATGACTACATTTGTCATATTTATATCGTCTCCTATTTCTGTTTCTATTTATTTACTTAACTATTATAAACCATAATCTCACTTAATTCAGTTCTCAACACCCATATGTGAGAGTAGTTCACTTATTCACAAACAGATGGTAGATTTCATACAAACCATGTGAACTAGTCCACTATTCTTCACAAGCTTATTGCGGCTTGATAACCAAGTTAACAATCTTATTTTTAATGACAATTTCTTTAACAACCTTCATTCCTTCAAGATGACGCATGACACCCTCTTGTTCATAAGCCAATTTCAAGATTTCAGCTTGCTCAATATCAGACGAAGCCATAAACTTAGCACGAACCTTACCATTCATTTGAACCACAATTTCAGTCTCATCCAAAATTAATTTAGACTCATCATGAACAGGCCACGTTGTATAAGTAATGCCCGTCTTACCAGTAAATTGCTCATACAGTTCTTCACCCATGTGAGGCGCAAAGACTGCCAACAACTGAATGAAACCAAGTGCATACGGTTTATAGATGGTCTCAGCTTTATAAGCTTCATTAACAAAAATCATCAACTGAGAAATCGCTGTATTCATACCAAATGTTTCAATGTCATGTGTGACCTTTTTAACGGTTTGGTTAAAGACAAAATCAAGAGAACCATCATTTGTTTCACTCAATTTATTTTCATCACTCAACAAACGCCATACACGGTCCAACCATTTACGAATGCCATCAAGACCCCGATCAGACCAAGAAATTGCGCCTTCAAGAGGACCAATGAACATTTCATAAACACGAAGCGAATCCGCACCATGACTCAAGACAATGTCATCCGGATTGATCACATTACCTCTAGACTTACTCATTTTTTCATTGTTTTCACCCAAGATCATGCCTTGGTGGAATAACTTACCAAACGGTTCTTTAGTAGGCACTGCCCCAATATCATAAAGCACCTTATGCCAGAAACGTGCATACAGTAAGTGCAATACAGCATGCTCTGCACCCCCAACATACAGATCAACAGGCAACCAGTGATTCATGATATCCATATCCGCGATTTCATTCTCATTATGAGGATCTAAATAACGCAAGTAATACCAGCAACTGCCCGCCCACTGAGGCATGGTGTTGGTTTCTCTGACACCTTTTTGACCATCAGGGAACGTCACTTCTAACCATTTTCCAGCATGAGCTAAAGGTGATTCACCGTTTGCTGCTGGTTTATATTTTTCAACTTCAGGCAATTCAAGCGGTAATTCCTCGATATCAACGGTACGCATTGAACCATCTTCCATGTGAACCACAGGAATGGGCTCTCCCCAGTAACGTTGACGAGAAAACAACCAGTCACGAAGTTTATAAGTAATCTTATATTCTCCAATGCCACGATCAACAAGCCATGCATTCATGATTTCAATCGCTTCATCTTTACCCATGCCATCCAAGAACTCTGAATTGATGTGTTTGCCATCCCCTAAGAAAGGCAAGTCTCCAGTAGATTCAAGAACTGGAATGATTTCAAGATCATACTTTTGAGCAAATTCAAAGTCCCGCTCATCATGAGCAGGAACGGCCATAATGGCACCTGTTCCATATGCTGCCAATACATAATCAGCAATAAAGATGGGAACTTTTTTATTATTAGCCGGGTTGATGGCATAAGCCCCTGTAAATACCCCAGTTTTATCTTTATTTAATTCTGTTCGCTCAAGATCAGATTTATGAGAAATAACTTCTAAATAAGCATTCACTTCTTCTTGTTTTTCTTTAAGAACAATCTTCTCAACAAATGGATGTTCAGGCGCAAGCACACAATAAGTAGAACCAAATAAAGTATCTGCACGCGTTGTAAATACAGTAAATTCTAAATCATGATCCGCTATCTTAAAGACAACATTAGACCCAATTGATTTACCAATCCAGTTGATTTGCATTTCTTTAGTAGAATCTGGCCATTCAACCAAATCCAAATCTTCAAGCAATCTCTCAGCATACGCAGTGATTTTTAAAACCCACTGACGCATCGGAACACGGATGACATCAAAGCCCCCCACTTCAGATTTACCGTTGATGACTTCTTCGTTGGCCAAAACTGTTCCGAGTTCAGGACAGAAGTTAACCGGTTTTTCATCGATGTAAGCCAAACCTTGATCATAGAGTTTAGTGAAGATCCACTGAGTCCATTTATAGTAATCAGGATCCGTTGTTGAAAGCTCACGGTCCCAATCATATGACAAGCCCAAGCTTTTGAGTTGTCTCGTAAAGTTAACGATGTTTTCTTTTGTGAATGAATCCGGATGGTTTCCTGTTTTAAGTGCAAATTGTTCTGCAGGCAAACCAAAAGCATCCCAACCAATGGGATGAAGGACATTAAAGCCATTCATTCGTTTATAGCGCGCAATGACATCAGTCGCAGTATAGCCACGAGGATGCCCTACATGAAGTCCATTCCCTGATGGATATGGAAACATGTCCAAGACATAATACTTAGGAATACTGAAATCGGCAGTATCAGTTTGGAATGTTTTATTTTCTTCCCAATAAGCTTGCCATTTTTGTTCAATTTTTAAATGATTATACATAATGATTCTCCTTTTTAACATAAAAAAAAGTACCTCAAAGGGCGAACAATGTCGCGGTACCACCTTAATTTATCTCTCATCCCTTAACGCGAGAACACGAAACATCCTACCAATGAGATGCCTAGCTCCAAAGTGAGTTCAATAATTCTTCTTGACTGATTTTCACCAAACATCAGCTCTCTAAACAAGTTTCATTTATCTAATACTCTTTATCAACACTTATGGCATCATTGTATCATTTTAAACTCAAACAAGTCAATCTTTAATACGGACGCCAAATGATGATAAGAGCGCGATTGCTTGGTGCTCATTGACACTCAAGCCCCTAATTAAATCCTGAGTAAATCGAATCCCTTGAAACTCACAAGAACTTAAATCTATGTTGTTTAATGAGGTCATTGAAAAATCAATATGATTGAGCTGACACTCAGAGAAAGAAAGATTCTTATGCTCTACTTCAATCCATGAACCATCATCCAGCATACAATCACTAAAAGATAAATCTTTTACCTTGGTATTAGAGAAGTTAACCAGTTTCATCATTGACTGAGTAAACTTAACATTAGAAAAATAAGAACGATAAAAAGAAGAGGCCAAAAACTTACAAGACTCAAAATGCATGTTAGAGAAATGACTTTCATCAAATTCGATATTAGATAGATCACAATGCTTTAGGTGTGCATTCACAAATGAAGCACGCGAAAAATCATGACCTACCAATGTACACTTCACCAAAGTAACCCTATCAATTCTAAAAGCCCCATCATCAGCAACTATCGTACAAGACTGATATGTTTGACCTTCAATTAAATCACTGACCCTAATTTCTTGATTTTCTATCATAATGTCTCCTTCATATAAATATCAAAACCAAATTCAAATGATACCGAAGTATCACCAGCACTGTCTAACTTAGAAATGTTTTCCTTTGACGTCTTATGAACATAAGGGGTCATATAGAATAAATCCTTTAACTCTTTTTTATTTAAACTCTTCTTAAACTGAACAGAATCACTTCTGAGCAAATTAAATCCTGGAATAGAATGTACAACTTCATCATTCAATAAAACATTCTCATAAACCAGTTCTTTCAGTTCAAATAGGTGATCTTTTAAAGGATACACAAATATAAAAATTCCAGACCCTTTCAGGACTCTCAACAATTCTTCGCCTGAATACGGCGCAAAGATCGCATAAGCCAAATCAAATGAATCATCCATTACTGGCATATCAAAACTAGAACCCACAGCTAAGTGAGAAATATGTCGCTTGCCTGCACTGAGTATGGCATCCTTTGAAATATCAAAAGCATATAAAGAACTGCAATGAGCTTCAACACCTTGAGCATAATAACCCTCACCACAACCGACATCCAATACTGTAGAAGGTTTAAACTCTTCTACTAAAGAAATCAAATGATCCAGGAATTTTTGGTAAAGGAGCGTATTTAAAAACTGAGTACGCGCCAAGACCATCGCCTTTTCATCACCCCGGTCTTTACTCTTTTGACTTCTAAGTAAGTGTAAATGACCTTTTTTATGAAAATCATAAGCATGACCATTCTCGCATATGCCATGAGTATTTTCTTTAATCAATTTAGAATTACAGTGAATACAACGCCACAAAGTCATATGAACACCTTCTTTTGGTCTATTGTATCACATAAGTTTCAGGAGAAAAGAGTTGTTTAATTAATTGGATGGTCTATAATTTAGACTAGAATACGGAGGATTTCATGAAAAAATT
>CBDUDQ010000013.1:0-21500 GCA_965365985.1 uncultured Erysipelothrix sp.
CTCAATACAACTTAAGTGAAGACGTAGAAGAAGCCCTTTCTAAAATGGCCATCAATGCCAGTTCAGCTTGGAATCAATTACATGGTCACTTGACCAGTCTGACAACCTGTGAATTCAAAGGTAAAACCCACACCCTCACATCACTCAGAAACTTGGCTTACTCAAGTGATCAAGATCTAAGAAAAAAAGCCTACGAAAAAGAACTTGAACTCTATACTAAGATGGAAGACAGCATTGCATTTTCATTAAATAGCATTAAAGGTGAAGTCAATCAAACCTCAAAAATGCGCGGTTATGATTCTGCCATTGAAAAAACATTGATGGATTCAAGAATGAGCCAAAAAACATTGGATGCTTTAATGGGCGCCATTAAAAAATATACACCAGAGTTCAGACGTTACTTGAAACATAAAGCAAAACTCTTAGGCCATACGAATGGATTGCCTTGGTATGATCTATTCGCACCTTTTGAAGTAAAGAATCCTAAAGTCTATTCAGTTGAAGACTCAAGAACACTCATCTTAGATTCATTCTATGATTTCTCAGATGATCTTGGAGACCTTGCCAAAGAAGCATACGATAATGACTGGATTGATTTCTTGCCAAGAGAAGGTAAACGCGGGGGCGCTTTTTGTAATAACCTCCCACAAATCAAACAATCTCGAGTCATGACTAACTTTGATGGTTCAACTTCAGCAGTCATTACTTTGGCTCATGAACTGGGACATGCATACCACGGTAAAAAGATTCAAGATTTTTCTATCCTTAATACAGGCTATACAATGCCAGTGGCTGAAACAGCCTCAACATTCTGTGAAAACATCGTACTCAATGCCAGCCTTAAAACTGCCAGTGATGATGAGAAACTGGTATTGATTGAAAACTCAATCCAAGACTTAACACAAATCGTGGTTGATATTGCTTCTCGTTACCAATTTGAAACTGAAGTTTTCAAACAAAATCAAGATGGCTTCTTATTTCCAAAAGATTTAAAAGCAATCATGATTCAAGCTCAAAAAGACACTTATGGTGATGGCCTTGATGAAAATGCTTTACACCCATATATGTGGGTGAATAAAGGACATTACTATCGCGCAGGTCTTTCATACTACAACTTTCCTTATGCATTCGGCGGCTTGTTCGCTTTAGGCTTAATGGCAAAATATGAAAAAGACGGTGATGACTTCATCCCTCAATATGAAGCACTACTCAGCGCAACCACAACCGCAAGTTGTGAGGATGTCGCTAAGATGGCCGACATTGATGTTGAAGACCAAGCTTTCTGGGATTCAAGTTTAGACCAAGTGGTCAAACGCATTGATGACTTCATACAATTAACTTCATAAACCAAAGACTCCACTAAATGGAGTCTTTTTTAACGAATTCATTGTTATTACTTATTCAGATATAACCATGACACCACATTCAGGACATCGATAACACTCAACTTTAGAACCTGAAAAGTAGCTATAGTCAGCGAGCTTGTGTTCGTCTTTGTCCACTTGCCATCTAATTCTTGCGAACATACTTTTTTTCTTAGACTTAGGACTCCACGCTAAGGCAACAGCCGGAACCTGTATATACCCTTCCAACATTGTGCTCGAACATTTGAAACACTCCATTACTGAATCCCCCTATGTGCCATGATTGCACTTTTATGAAATCTTTGAATATAAATTCTCATATGCTTTGATTACATTATAGCTCAAAAAAAAAAAAAAAAAAACAAGTAAATAAAATTACCCTCACTTCATCGAGTAGAAAAAGAGTCGATGCGCTACAGATTATTCCTTAAACCAGATAAGCCGATTGCGTCATTATTTGTTATAATAAGCTTAGATAGAAAAGAGGCACTGCCATGACATGCATCGGATGTAATTTAGCCAATCGAGTAATGAACACCTATACGGTATACGAAAATGATAATTTGAATGTATTCCTAGACTTATTTCCTTATTCTGAAGGACACTTATTAATCTTACCCAAAGCACACTATGAAAGTTTGGATGATTTACCAGAAGATTTATTATGTGAGATCATGAGCTGTGCTCAAACAATGATGAAAGCTTTAAAAAAAGCCTTCGAAATCGAAAATATCATTGTCTTACAAAACAACGGAGAGATTAATTCACTCAAACATTATCACCTCCACCTTGTACCCCATGACAAAAATCATGACTTATCCACACTCTACGATCCAACGGTCCACGATGCCAACGATGAAGCAACACTCACCCAAATTCAATCCAAAATCATCGAGGCACTCAAACATGCGTGATGCTTATTCCTATAAAACAGATATCGGCACTTTCACTTACCTAGAAGAAAACAACGCCATCACCAGCATCTCACTCAATGAAATACACACCAACACAAAAGAAACCAAGCTCATCAAACAAGCCCATCAAGAAATGATGGAATACTTAAAAGAAGAAAGATTTGATTTCACCTTCCCCATCCATTATTCAGGAACTGCCTTTCAAGAAAAAGTTTGGCACGCATTACTAGAAATACCTTACGGAAAAACAAAAAGTTATAAAGAAATCGCAAACCAAATTGGGCATGACAAAGCATCAAGAGCAGTAGGAAGTGCATGTAAGAACAACCCTCTTCTCATCGTAGTTCCCTGTCACAGAGTCATTGCCTCAAACGGAAAACTGACTGGATATGCCTATGGTCTCAGTTTAAAAGAAAAGCTCTTAACGCTAGAATCGCGTTAAGAGCTTTTTTGTGTTATTGAACCAAACCAAGATAAGGTGCCACAGAAATAACAATGGCCCCAACCGCTAAGACAATCAACAATATTTTTAATGTGAATTTCAAATACTGATCATACGGTACTTTAACCAGTTCTAAAGTCCCCATGACCGTCGCACCTGGATAAACTGCCGACATGAAGTTGACACCCAGCGTAAAACTACTGATGAGAATGATTTGTCCCCCAGCCGCGCCAAGAGTACTCCCCACAAATAAAGCGGAAGCCACAGCACCCAGGATTGGCATTGAAATACCTGCCACACCACTGGTTGATTGTAAGAACAAACCAATTAAGATATAAGCCCCCATCGCAAAGATCCCAAAGACCCAAAGTGGGACTGAGGAAAGTGCGTTTGAAATCCAATAAATAAATGTAATGGACATCCCTTGAGAAGCATCACCCATTAAGATTGCAATCCCTTTCGCAATGGATAAGATAACCACAACACCCCAGAATTCTTTCATCCCGTTTAAGAAGGTATCAATGAATTCCATTTCAGGCATTTTATTAATGAGTTTTAAGATGATTGCTCCTGCGAGAAATAAGAAAGCAAACTCATTAAAATACCACTCACCAAATGGTGTGATGTTGGCCGCCCCTAAGATATTCCCTAAAACAGGAATCTTAGCTAAGAATTGCACAGGCGCATTCACAAAATTAAAGCCTTTTTCACCGGTCAATTCTAACCACGGGAAATACCCCACGATCATTAAGATGACTTGTGTGATGAATACATACACTGAATACTTACGTGCTTTGGTATATTCTGGCATTTCTGCTTTTTGATCAATTAAAGTTTCTACGTTTTGTCCGTCTAAGACTGATTTTTTAGGATCTTTCTTAACAGAGTTTGCATAACGAATGACAAAGAAGGTTGCGACTGCGTACAAGACAAAGAAGAGTACGACACGCAAAACGATGCCTGAACCAAGTGAGAGCTCTGGGTTCCCGATTGCGGAAACAGCAGCACCTGTGGAGAAGGGGTTCACAATACTGGCCATGTTCCCAACACTGGCACCAATGAACAAGACCGCAAGTCCCGTCATGACGTCGTATCCTGCTAAAACAAACATCGGAATGACCACTACGGCAAAGGCAGTGATTTCTTCCCAAAATCCAAATGAAGTCCCAAGAATGGCAAACACAAACATCATGATTGCGACTAAGAGCGCCCCTTTGAATTTGGTTAAAAGTTGTCCAATCCCCGCTTCAAGTGCGCCGGTATGATTGAGGACGCCTAAGAATCCACCCGCTACCAATATTCCCACACCCACATTGGATGCGGCTTGGAAGCCCTTAATGGGTGCGATCAAGACATCCCAAATCCCAAACGGGGTCATGCCTTCTCCTTTTAAGATGGCATTATCAGGACCAAAGATGGCATTAAACGTAATCTCACCTGTAGTTTTATCAAAAACAGATTGAGGAATGAAATAACTTAAGATTGCTGTGAACACCAGTGCGATACCAACAATGGTATACGCACTGGGCATTTTGAATTTTTTACGCTTCATGATCGATCACTAAATTTAGGTACGCTTCCATATAGATGCGCATGGCTTTCTTAATGTCTTCGATGACAATATTTTCGTTTGCTTGATGTTCTGTGTTTTCGCTGTGAGGGAATGATGCCCCGTAAGCGACCACATTATCCATGGCTCTTGCATAGGTTGCGCCACCACTAGAACGTGGCTCGCTGACCATGTCATTGGAAATGTTTTGATATGCTTTCATAAGGCCTTTAACAAGCTCTGAATCGCGTTCAATATAAATTGAGGGTAAGAAATCAAAGAGTTCAACTTCAACCCCATATTCTTTCGCTTGTTCAATTAATTTTTCATCAATGATGGCACGGTCAAATGTGACTGGGAATCGCATGTCGATGCCCACAGTTTGAGTGTCTTTTGTAAATTCTGATTTCCCTGTATTTAACATGAGTTTTCCAGATACGTCATCCGATACTTCACCATAGATTAATTTACCATTTGGATTGGCCAGTTTTTCTACCATGAATTCGATCATGCGATTCTTTTTACCCGCATTATAAAGTGCCTGTGCAGCATAAATCAGCGCATTCTCACCTTCATCAGCGGCCATAGCATGCATGGCTTTACCGTAAACAGTAATGCCATCAGCTTCAATTTCATAACGAACGCCCATTTCTTTTAATGCTTCAACAACTGAAGGGTCATTATCAATATAAGCTTGTGATGGGACCGCATTTAAAGGGCCGCCGCCTTCAAGTTTAATTGAGCTTTCTTCTTTTGAACTTAAAGTGAATTCTATCAATCCTTTTTCAGCATATGTCAGCGGGAAAGATGAATCTGGTGTAAATCCAGCAGATGGAATTTCTTCTGTTTTTGTATAAGCTTTCATACAGCGCCATAAGCTCTCTTCATCAGTACCAAAGATAAAACGCACTCTTTGATTTAATGAATAACCTTCATCCAATAAGAGTTTCAATGCGTGCATTGAAGCCAATAAAGGTCCTTTATCATCCGTACTACCACGACCATATAATTTACCTTCTAATTCAACCAATTCAAAGGGATTGGTTTTCCAGTCTTTTAAGTCTCCCACTGGAACCACGTCCAAGTGACCTAAAACACCAAAAAGTTTTTCTCCTGATCCAATTTCAGCATAAGCATAATAACCTTCTGGATCGATGAATGTCTTAAAACCCATTCTCTTAGCAATAGAAACGGCTGCTTCTAAGGCTTTTTGAATTCCAATTCCGAATGGTTTTTCACCCTTTTCATCCAGTACACTGTCAATGCCTACTAACAGTGATAGGTCTTCTTTAAAATCATTAAAATGCAAATCGATAACTTTTTCTAATTTCATAAAATGCCTCCTTTATGTCTCTTCTATTGTATCAAACTTAAGCCAAGATTCAAAAATTTAAGACTGTTTATTTATAGCAATTAACATGTGATACAATTAAAGAAAAGAGGAGGCATATCATGATCGCAGAAATTATTTGTGTGGGCAGTGAATTGTTGTTGGGAGATGTCATCAATACCAACACCAGTGTCATTGCTAAAACACTCTCAAGTTTGGGAATCTTTTCTTATCATCAATCAGTTGTGGGTGACAACGAAACACGACTGTTTGAGGAAATTAAAACTGCCATAGAACGCAGTGACCTCATCATCATATCAGGGGGACTGGGTCCTACTTTTGATGACATTACCAGAGAAACTCTGGCTAAGGTATTAAATAAAAAATTGGTCTTTGATCAAAAAGCACTGGATAAAATGAATGATGTCTTTAATCATTCTCATAAAGTAATGACAGAAAACAACTTAAGACAAGCCTATGTCATTGAAGGCGCACAAGTTTTATATAACCCCAACGGGACGGCACCTGGCATGATTGTCAGTGTCGATAATACAGATAAGAAAGTCATTGTCGTTCCAGGAGTCCCTCATGAAATGAGAGCGATGCTCAACGATCAAATTGTGCCGTATCTTAAACCACAATCAAATTCACTGCTCTATTCATACAGTTTATACTTATTTGGTGTGGGAGAGTCTGAAGTAGAATCAATCTTAGATCAATCCATCATTGAAAACACCAACCCCACCATCGCACCTTATGCCAGTGGCGGAAACATTCAACTTAGAATCACTGCCAGTGCAGAAAATGAAGAAAAAGCACTGGAGATCATGAAGCCAACGATTGATACTTTATCAAGATTGTTTGCCCACAACATATACAGTCATAACATTGCTTCACTGGAAACGGTCTTAATGAATTTACTTAAAAGAGAAAATCTCACCTTATCCAGCTTTGAGTCTATTACTGAAGGGCTTTTTGCACAGCGCATGGCTCAGGTAGATGAAGATAAAACAAACTTCAATCTTGGCATGTTTACTAAAAATGAAGATCAGTTCAAACTAGAAAACGCCACTCTGTCCAAACGCATCAAAGATTTGGGATTGAGTGATCTTGGGATTGCCATTACAGGTTCCTTAGATAGAAAATCAGATAACTATGGAAAAATGAATATTGAAATTCAATTTAAAGACCAAGAACACAGTAAGTCAGTGTCACTGGCAAGGAATCATCAATACGAACGATTAAACATTGTTTTTATGGCCTGTTCTCATGCCATGAAGTTCCTTATAGACATCATAAAAGAAGGCAGTTCATCATAATAAGATGAACCGCCTTCTTCTTTTTAATTATTGAATTTCTTATTGTATGAAAATAATAAGAATAAGAGCATGGCCAAGCCAATCAACATCATGAACAAGTTAGAATATGAAATTGTTCTTTGGTTGATGACGACCAAGGAAACGCCTACTACGAAAATTAATAAGTAGATGCTAGTTGATAGAACCTTTTTCATCATATGCCTCCCAGCGAATTTCAGATTTAAGGACTGTTGTCTCAATGGCATTGTTATTGCCATCATAAACGATGGTGTCTTGATCAATATTAGTGTTGTTTACAATTGCTACTTTGTTAACAGATGGGTAAACATGGACTTCCACATTTGGATTGGTCGCATACCATGTGTTAATTTCAGATTCTTTTTGACATGCATAGAACATTGAACGGTATAAAACTTTTGAGTTTTCTGGACTGTATGGCAGCCCTGCAATATAAACCCCACGACCTTTACCATATGTTCTTGCGGCTAGAGTCACATTGCCGTTATTCATGGCAATGATTTCAGTGTCCTCATATTTAGCGTAAACATGATTGACTTCTTCACCTGATTTAAACTCAGTCTCCATACCTTCAGTAATGAAGTGTGAATCCAATTCAGTTTTAAAGTACTTATCTGTAGATAAAGTGAATCCGAGTTCTTTGTCGACACCTAAAATATCTGCTAATTGAAAGAAATGTCCACCTTTTTCGAATGCAGTGGGTTCCCCAACCCCAATGAATCCGTGACCTTCGTAAACCCACTTGCGAATCATTGCGACCAGTTTTGGATCGTCCCAATATTTACCACCAGAGAACGCAGTATCACGATCCCCTGCATTGATGATGACGTCAATGTCTTTTGGAATGCCATCTTTGATGTCTTCAAAACTGATGAATTCAACATCAACACCCATACCACTCAGACTCTCTAAAATACCAAAATATGAATAAGTCTCTTTATACCACAGTGCATGCGCAACCATGAAAGCTTGCCAGCTTCTGAGTTTACCCCAAGCATTAAGAATCGCTACTTTGATGGGTGTGTGCGGTGTGACGCCTTCAATATTATCTAAGATGGTTCTGAATTCTTCTGCCATGTTTTCAACATAGTCGATGAATTCTGGATGCTTGTAAGCCAAACTTGGATAACCACCATAACCAATGCGGTTTAATGGTTTTCTAAGAATCGCACGTCTTGCGCCTAACCAGTTTTCAATGGCTTCTGCCATAATCGCAACGTCGTTGCCTTCATGGAATGTATCCGGGAAGAAGTAAGGCAAGAAACGACCTTCAGTATATTTAACATGTGGAATGTCCCCAATGAGACGCAGCGTAGCGCCACCACCCACAGATCCAACCACGGCATCCATACCAATCGTATGGAAGTATTTACCATAAGGTTCAGTACCAATCCAGTTGTCCCCTAAGAACATCATGGCTTCTTTACCATATGAATGAACCAAGTCTACCAAAGCTTTGGCTTCTTGAGCTACAAATTGTTGTTGGAAATCAATGTAGTCCAAATATTCTTTTGTTGGTAATGAGAATGTTGAGTTATAGTAACCATTTTGAATGAAGTCTTCTCCGCTTAAACGATAACCACGTTCTTTCTCAAAAGCCAAGATGGCTTCAGGTGAAACGGATGAGCCATAGCCAAACCAGTCGACAAATTTTTCTTTTCGCTTGTCATTAAAGAACAAGGTAAAGTGATAGTAGAATGTTGTGAATCGAACCACATCTGTTTTTGGATTGTTTTCCAAGAAGTCGACCATGGTAGATTTCATAAATTTATTTGAATGTGGCATTCTGACATCAAAAGGAATGTCTTTTGGTTTTTCGCCCCAATCATTGGTAATGTGATTGTACATTTGAGTTGGATCCCAAATCATATAAGATAAGAAGTTTACTGTATATTCATGGAATGGAATCGTATTGGTAATGTGAACTGTATCCGTTTCTTGATCCACTGACCAAAGTGAACTGTCCAGCACTGTATTGCTTGTACGGTCAATGACTTGCCACCACTCTTTTGGATCATGGTCATAATCAGCAGCAATTTGTTCATCTAAATATCCTTTAAGATATGAAATAGATAATGTTTCTTCAGTTGCAAGATTGTAATCTGAAATCAAATACAATTGTTGGCACTCATCCAAATGATGAACCGCAAAATCGTTGTGAGCTCTCGCTACGAAATAAGTAGTATAAATCTTGGCATCCAAATCTTTAATGTCGTCTGCCAATTTGGTTCCGTCACTGTCGCGAATCGCATCAGCACCCCAACGGGCCATCAATTCTTTTGTTTCTTCATAGAAATCGTAATCCCCTGGTAGGGTCAGTCTTCCTTTAATTTTGCTCATATTAAACAGTCTCCTAGTCTTTTAATCCACCCAAGGTCATGCCTTCGGTGAGTTTCTTTTGTACGAAAATATATAAAATTAGTGTTGGTAACATGACAATCACCAGTCCTGCATAAAGGACACCAGGTGTAGCCGCACCCCTTGCGGCCGCTTGTAAGTTAATTAATCCAACGGGTAAGGTTTTCACATTACCTGATAATAAGGTCAATGAAATGATATATTCATTCCAAAATGACAAGAAGTTAAACAAGATGATGGTCACGATACTTGGCTTGGCCATGGGTATCATGATCTTGGTCATGGTTTCAAAGTGTGAACAACCATCAATGGACGCAGCTTCCTCAAAAGCTGTGGGCAAGGTTCTAAAGAACCCTGACAAAAGATAGATTGTAAATGGGAGTGCCGTTGCCGCATAGACAAGGGCCAAGACGAATTGATTGTTAATGAACACATCAACAAAGAAAATTTTCTTAAATACCTTATTCCAGCTCAAGAGCATTAGGAATATAGGAATTACAATGTAGTTGACGTTAATAAACAATCCTGCCATAAACAGTGAGTTGATTGGTTTTTTGAATTTAAAATCAAATCTTCCCAGTACATAAGCCGCAGGAATTGCGACAACCAACAAGATTGCAATCGCGATTGAGGTCACAATGACAGATGTGATGAAATACTGACCCATTTTTGCGCGTTGGAATGCATCAACAAAGTTTTGCCAGTGGAAGCTTTTTGGCAAGGCCCATGGGCTTGCATAAAACTCAGCATTGGTTTTTAAAGATGCGAAGAAGACCCAAGTCAATGGCACCATAATTGAAATTGCCAGTGTAATCAGGGCAACATACATGAATAATTTGGTTAATGAGTCTAATGACATATTTTTTAATTTTTTCATAATTTCCCCTCCTTACATTTCTATGGATTCGCGTTTGGTTGCCTGGTTTACAATGGCTGATAATAAGAATGAGAATAAGAATACCACCACTCCAATTGCCATACCATAACCATAGGTCGCGTTATCATAAGCTTGTTTGTATAAGTAACTCAAGAATACTTCCCCACCATTACCTGGACCACTACCCAAGACCTTCACAAAGAGGAAGCTCATGTTAATGGTAGAAATGATAAAGAACGTTAATGTGGTTCTTAGGTTAGACCAAATTAATGGTAAAGTAATTTGAAAGAACTGATGCATTTTTGATGCGCCTTCAATTTCGGCCGCTTCATACAAGTGTTCAGGAATGCTAGAAATACTGGCCATATACATAACCATATAGTATCCAATTGCTTGCCATATCATGGCACCGGCAATTGAGTACAAGATGATCTTTTGATCACCCAAGAACTGAATTTTCTCAAATCCTTGTCCTTTAAGCATTCTGAGTATCGAGTTTAATAATCCACTTTCATCAACTGCATATATTTGAGCAAAGACTGCTGAAATAACCGCTACAGATAAAATGTTTGGAATATAAAAGATGACACGATAGAAGTTTTTTCCTTTTAAGTTCTCTCTGACCAGGACGTTGGCAAATAAAATGGCCAATGTGAAGGTGAAGATTGTGACAATCACAATTAAGAGAATTGTATTTTGGAATGATCCCAAGAAGTTTAAATCTTTTGCTAATATTTTAAAGTTATTCAAGCCGACAAATTCTTTATTTGCAGAGATACCACCCCATTTATAAAGTGACATGACGAAGACGTTGACGGTTGGATAGACCATGAAAATGCCCAACAATATGATAGCCGGAGCCAAGCACATGGCAATGAATTTGTTTTTTGATTTGTTCTTTTTCATATTCTACTCCCTTTTTTACATAAATAGCGGCGAGCACCTATGCACTCGCCGCTATACATAATATTCAATTACGATTCAAGTTTATTAATTTATATTAAATAAATCAATGTTATTGATATTTTTTGATTGCTTCAACAACTTGGTCATACCATTGTTTTGAAGTTTTTGAACCAACTGCAACTTCATTGATTGTGTCGTAGAAGATTTCTCCTAAGTCAACACCTTCAACAGGTTCGTGAGCCGCAAATCCAACTGAGTTCGATTTTGCGCCATCAGCGTAGATGTTGTAGAAAGGTTTATTTGCATCATCATTTGAAACTAGTTCATCAGATCCAACGATTGGTTGAACTGAGCCACCATTTTCATAGAATAATTTTGCTGCTTTGTCTGAGTACAAGAATGAGATAAACTCTTTTGCACTTTCAACGTTTACTGCATCTTTAGGAATATAAACTTCTTCTGTGAATGTTGTTGAGTAACGATCGCCACCCGCTTCAACTGAAGGAAGTGCTGTTAATCCCCAAACCATGTCTTCAACGCCAGGCCATTCAGCATCTTTCATTTCCCCTGCAATCCAAGTACCATTTGGCATGAATAGTGCTGTTTTATCAATCACCATTCCTTGGTTTTTAGTGAAGCCTTCAGCGTTAGCTTGAGCTACTGTATCAGGGTGTGTATATGAAGCCAATTTACCAACAATTTCGAATGCTTCTAAGACTTTTGCGTCTTCCCAAGCTGCGATATCATATGACATTAATTTGTTGAATGTTTCTTGTCCTACCATTGAGTTCAAGAGTCCAGCCATGAATGCATCTAAGTATCCTGCTGTTGGGTAAGTAAAGAGTGAGATGTTTTCAGCTTTAGCCATATCTCCAAGTGCCCACATTTCATCCCAAGTTTTTGGAACGTCCCAGCCTTTTTCAGTGAATAATGTTTCATTGTAGAAAAGACCTGTAGGTGAGTAGAACATTGGAGCTAGGAAAGTTTTTCCATCCAAGTAAGGATTTGTACGTAATGTACCGAAGAATCCAGGTAAGACTTTATCTTTAACCTTGACTGTTTCTCCCAATACGTTCATATCAAGTACATCAGTAATATCTAAGATCCCTTTTTCAGCGACCAAAGTATCTGTTAATTTACCAGTTGCGTTTAATGCTAAATAAATAACATCAGGTGCATTACCAGCAGTTAATTGAGGACGAAGTACTTCATGGATATTTTTTTCCAATTGTAATTCAACTTCAACGCCTGTTTCTTCTGTAAATGCTTTAACAACTTCTTCCCAGCCTTTTGTACCATATCCTGGTTCAATTCCGGAAACTTTTAAAACTTTTGACTCAGCAGGTTTTTGTCCACAACCCACTGCAATCAATAATATTGCAATTAAAGTTACTAATATTTTTTTCATCTAATTGCCCTCCTCGTTGTAACTACATTATAAGTTAATGTAAGCGCTATTAATATCGCTAACTTGTCAATACCATGTGTTATCTTGCTTTTTAAGGTAATTAGGATAATAATAACGATTTAAATGTATTTTTTGCTGAGTTCTTCTAATTTAGCCCATTGTGCTTCCATATCGGAAACCAATTTGAACTGTGTACGTGCTCTATCCAAGTTATGATTATCATGAGCAGTTTTAAAGTATGTATCGCCGTCCAAGTAATCTCCTAGGAAACGCATCCCACATTCTAAAGTCATCATTTTAGCGCCAACTGGAAATAATGAAATTTCAAGATCGCTCAATGTGCCATCAGCACCCTTAAGGAATCCTTTGGTATATAACTCATATAGGTCATATGAAAAATTAACTTTAGATAGATCCGGTTCATCCTCAGCACCTGTAGTGGCACCAAAACGAATTGAATCACCGAAATCATCCAATGCGAAACCTGGCATGATTGTATCCAAGTCAATTACGCACAAAGCTTTCTCTGTATCTTTATCAAACAGGACGTTGTTCAGTTTTGTATCATTATGAGTTACTTTAAGAGGAAGTTTGCCTGCTTCATAAAGGTCCATTAATGTATGAGTGAAAGCCTCACGTTCTAATACGAAATCAATGTCAGCTTGAATGTGCTTCGCTCTTTTGGAAAGATCATTCTTTACTGAAGCTTTGAAGTTTTCTAGTCTTTTTGGTGTATTGTGAAAATCTGGTATCGTAGCATGAAGTGAATCCGCAGGAAAATCTGCCAGAGCTGCTTGGAATGATCCAAAAGCAACGGCACTCTCATAGAACTGTTCTGGTTTCTCTACCATGTCAATGGCTAATGAATCTTTGATAAAGTCATAAGCACGCCAGTAGTTTCCTTTTTCGTCTTCATAACCAAGACCACCTGTTTTAGTTTTAACAATTTTTAATGTTTCTCTAGATGGGTCTCCCCCCTCAAGTGAGATTCTTTTACTTAAAAACTCAGTTACAGCATGGATGTTTTCCATAACTTCGTGTGGATTCTTAAAAATATCTGTATTAATTCTTTGAAGTACGTAATGATGCACCTCACCATTTCCTTCTTTGAAATCTAGTAAGTATGTGTCGTTAATGTGACCTGTACCATAAGATCTGTCTTCTAACCATTCTCCAACAAAATCAAATTGTGATACCACTGCCATCAATGGGCTGTTATTTACTGTATTTTCCATCTATATTTCCCCCTTAGAGTTTCTTCCTCTTTAATCTTATATGAAAGCGCTCTAATCTTCAAGATGCGAATACAAGGAAATAAACAAACATAGAGTTTTAGCCTCATTATTGGTATAATGAAAGCATATGATAAGAGGTATTTATGACAAATCAAATAAAAAATGAGTCTATGGATCAAATTATCGCCAGAACCAAACTACTTTATATTGAAAGTTCTAAGTTTGATGCCGACTGGCACTCAACGTTGCACTCACACCCCTTTACTGAGTTCTTTTATGTGCTTCAGGGGAAAGGGCAAATCCAATTCTATGATGGCTCGATGATTGATGTGGTTCAAGATGATCTTTTAATCATCAATCCCAATATTGTCCACACAGAAGTATCCGACTTAACACAACCCCTAGAATACATTGTCCTGGGTATTGAAGGGGCTGCCTTCAGCGCGCAAGACAGCGAACACGAAGAGTACTCACTTCATAATTACTATGAGTACAAACATGAAATCTTGTTCTACTTAAGAGCAATCCTTAGGGAAACCAGTGAGCATGAAGTCTTTAAAGACCTCATCACAAGTAATCTCTTAAATCTTTTGGTCATGAATGTCATCCGACGTTCTGTGGTAACTTTAAGACTCCAAGAAAGCGAAAATAAAACAAACAAAGACTGCATCTTTATTGAGAACTATCTCAACGCACATTATCAAGAAAACATCACCTTGGATAAACTCGCAGATCTCACTTTTATCAATAAATTCTATCTGTCTCACATCTTCAAACAACACTCTGGATATTCTCCGATAGACTACGTCTTAAACAAACGTCTTATTGAATCAGAAAAACTCTTGAGCACCACCGACTTAAGCATCTCTCAAATTTCTAGCATTGTGGGTTTTAGTTCTTCTTCCTATTTCTCACAATATTTCAAAAAACAACATCAAATCTCACCATCTAAGTATCGAGAAGAACATAAATAAAAAGTTCTTAACAAAATAGACTGAATACGACCTCTACCAAATTAAGTTCTTTTTTTATAATGCAAATATAACTAATTAAACGAACACTGAGTATATTTAGAGCTATATTCACAAAGTTATGCTTTAATTCCCGTTTTTTTAGAATAAATATGTTTTTTTAACCACACTCAGTTCAGGTGAAACGTTATTCTTGACATGGTTCTGGCATGCTCCTATAATGGTAACGTTGAACTAAAAACTCTATTACGGATGGGAGTATATATAAAAATGAAAAAATTTTCTCAAACAGAATTTAAAATTATTATCGAAGATTTATTAAATACAAAAGAAGTACAGGCATTGAAAGAAATTCCACATCACAATACATCACGTTTTGATCATTGTATTGAAGTGGCTTATCGCGGTTACGTATGGGCCAGTATGTTGGGTTTTGATTATGTCAGTGTCGCAAGAGCGGGACTCCTTCATGACTTGTTTTTTTACAGTACCAATGATTGTGATTACTCAATGCGTGAACATTTGAAGATTCACCCTTTGATTGCTTTAGAAAACGCAAGAAAGATCACAGAGATCAATGATTTAGAAGCCAATATCATTCTAAGTCACATGTATTTGATTTCAAATTCAGAGCGACCAATTTATCCTGAGAGTAAGATCATTTGTATTGCTGATAAATACAGCAGCATACAAGAAAAAATTCAATGGCTAAAATTAAAACAAGGATTCAGAAATCTATTCTTATCATACGCTAAGTAAACCAATCCTTTAAGTCTTAATTAGACTCATGGGATTTTTTTATAAAATAAATAAAATATCTAATTATGAATCGCAATTAAATATCAACGAGAATCAAGTATCCAAAATAATCTCATAGAAAAAACCATCATGTAAAATGATGGTTTTTTTATAATACAAATAATGCTTTAGATTCTTTTCTCTCCATCCAAAAGACGATAAGGCATGATGTCTTGAGATACCTCAAGACATCCGATGTAATCATCTTCCTCATTATAAAGCGCTGTATAAGAGATATGAATCATTTTAGGACCCATTTGAATCCAAAAAGCTTCATACTTACTTTCCCCCGATTTAAAATCAATCAACATTTTTTCTACTTTATCCACAGATTTAGGTGGATGACAGTTTTGTACTTGTCTCCCTATGACAGAACGCCCCCTGGCAAACACACGGTCCTTAGCCTGGTTAAAATACTTAACCGTATCATTCTTATCAATGAAGGTCATGTCTACAGGCACGTTATTTAAAATGAGTTCCAGTTCTTCTTTATTTAAATGTCCCACATCAAAGTGAATGTTTTTAGAACCCACAAGTTCTTTATCTTTTTTGTCTTCACGATATGCTTCTACGAAGTTTATACGTTTTGGCTTCCACATTTTTTCAGGAGCCACAATACAATAGCCAATCTCTTTTGAATCCTGGGCAATTTCTAGCCAATCATCTTCAGTCAATAAATCTTGAATCATCGGAAGCATGATCATCTCTTCTTTGAAAATCATGTCCTCAATTCTTTTTCTTAAATTAGCAAACACTTCCAATAAAGAAGTAAAATCATCCTGTTCAACCTTTAATTTAAACGCTTTTAAATCATCACGAATCTCATCATCCACACCCCACATCACTTGTGGTGGCGCATTAAACCCGTGCGCTTCCATCAGCGGAAAGAAACAATTTTCTTTTCTCATATAATGTTTATCCAAATCAAACAATAGATTGATATTCATCAACAAAGCAATCTTAGATTCAGAAGACTTTTCCAAAGAATAAAGAAATGCATCATTGTTGATATCATTCAACAATACTTCAAGGGCTCTGTTCTCTTTCTTTAGCACATCTACAGGATGCCCTTCTTCTTCAAAAGCCGCAGAAGCTTTGTGTATTTCTTCAATAGACCCTTCAAACACATCCGCATGGATGTCACACAACTTTTGAATGTGAATGGGATCCATGCCATCATTCACAAGTTCTTGTTCCATGGCGATGATCTCAGCAGAAGACACCTTTTTAAAATGTTTTCTAAAGTCCTCTTTCACAATTTTAGGATCCACCCCATCATGAAGTCTTAAAATCATTTCCTTCAGTTGTAAGATGCGTTCATAGTCAGTCACGACTTTATTTTTAATTAACTCACTCATTTGTTTCTACCTCGATCTCTATCAGATTAAATTGCTTGTTCGCTTCTTCAAGCGAAACATTACAGTGCTTCAATGCCATATCCAAATTAACCACTCTGCCAACAGTGTTCAAATTCATGTCATTCGCAATGGGCGTCATGCCCATTGAAACCAAGACCGCTCGAATCTCAGGCGTCTCTTTAACCAAATCATATATTTTAGCATCCATTTTTATCGTTTTCATAATTAGATTTTAACACATTTGTTTTAACATATAGAAAAAGACCCAACAGACTTGAGTCTTTTTCAACCAATTAAATCATTTAAGTACAGAATGACAATTCTTTTGTGATATTTATTAGTAATTCACAAATTGATTGCGTATCCATGAATACAAATAAAATATCAAAATCTCAGTCATACCCTAATTGGTGTAGAATGAAAAACCCCTTGTTATTTAATAAACTTGTATCCTAAATAAACAATTAAAATATTAACCATCAACCCAAATAAAATTTTTAATTGAAAACTACGCTTGATTGTTTTATGTCTGAACAAAGAACCCGCTATAAAGATCCCAACAAACCCACCAAGAGCACTCAATACAAGAAATGAATTTTCAGAAATTCGAGCAAGTCTCTTTTTTGCTTTTTTCTTATCAATCGCCATCATAATAAATGAGATGAGATTTACAGTTATAAAGATGAGAGTATAATATTCAATCATAGAGTCTCCTTTCAAAATATTTTTAAGTATTACTTCAATGTTTTAATATAAAAACTCATATTTTTTTAATCATGATCAAACATGGATTATGTTTATCCCACAAAGTAGGAAAGACTTCTAATGCTTTGAAGCCCACACTTTTATAAAAGTGTATTGTTTGATCATACTCTTTATAGTGTCCTGACTCGACTGTTTTCACTTGAACATATTCATATTGCTCTTTAGCCAGATTTTCAAATGCATTATACAGTTTCTTCCCAATGCCTTTTCTGTGATGTTCTTTTCTTATCCCCATACAGTAAAGCTCACAAGTATCCTGGCTTGTTTCTTTTAAACTAATGAATCCAAGATTTTCTGATTTTTCTTTAGAGACAAGTAACGGGAAATCCTTACACTTTTGAATGTAAGCCGCAGTGCTTTCAGGTAATCCAAACCATTCTGGTAAGTCATTCAAGATTGTTCTTACAATCTGAGCTTTTTCTTCTTTACAATAGACTGTTTCAATACTCATATCTTTTCTCCTGTGCATATGTTAAAGTAATTCATTTTAAAGTTTATCACATTCATAAAATAAAACTCATCTTTCGATGAATATTATTTTAAATTTGTTACAAAAATCTCTGAAATATAAAATCGAGAATCATCGGATTGAGTGAGAATATTGCTTTTATATTGCCATGGTGACAGCATAACCATACAATCCCTAAACTTCTTAAACATACTTAATTCAGTAAGCATTGGGGAGGTTAAAAAGTATGTACAAAACAATGACTGATTTTTCACATTTGAGTTATGTTTAATGTTTATCGTTAATTATTTATCTTTCTTTAAAGACAAATTGTGTGAACTTGAAAATTCGTCTCTTTTTCTTAATATTTTATGTATACTAATATAAGAGATGGAAGGAGTATCTTATGACATTACCAAAACTGATTACAAAACGAGGTGGGCAAGCTGTCCCGTTCTCGTTAGAAAAAATTAAAACAGCGATTGCTAAAGCAGGTAAACAAACAGAAGAGTTTGGAATCACTGAAGCTGAAAAATTAAGCTTACAAGTTGTGGATATCATTGTTGAAAATAATGATTATCAAAACTTAACAGTTGAGAAAATTCAAGACTATGTTGAAGAGGTTTTGCTTTATTCAGAATATAAAGTTACGGCTAAAGCTTACATCATTTATCGTGAGCTTCGAAGCCAAGCAAGACGGCGTGATTTATTTGCATTTCGTTTAAACTTGAAACCGTATGAGTATCCTGAACTTGAGGAGTATAAGGAAGCAATCCAACACTCTTACTGGTTACATACTGAGTTTAACTATACTTCTGATATTCAGGACTTTAAAGTCAATGTCAGTGATGTTGAACGAAAAGCGATCACCAATGCCATGTTGGCCATTGCTCAGGTTGAGGTTGCTGTTAAGACCTTCTGGGGCGATTTATATCACAGAATGCCTAAACCAGAAATTGGTTCTGTGGGTTATACATTTGCTGAGAGTGAAGTGCGTCACCACGATGCTTACTCTCACCTTTTAGATATCTTAGGTTTAAATCATGAATTTGAAAAAATCAGAGAAATTCCTGCACTGAATCAACGGGTTGATTATCTGACAAAATCATCGGTCCTTGCTAGAACCGAAAATAACAGAGATTATACTTTATCTGTTCTGTTATTCTCACTATTCATTGAACATGTATCGTTGTTCTCTCAATTCCTCATCATCATGTCTTTCAACAAACATAAAAACTTGTTTAAGGGCATGTCTAATGCCATTGAAGCAACCTCTAAAGAAGAACAACTTCATGGCTTGTTTGGTATTGATTTAATTAATATCTTGCGTGTTGAACATCCTGAATGGTTTGATGATGAAATGGAACGTGAAGTGATTGAAGCATGTCATCTTGCCATGAATTCTGAATCCGATGTCATTGACTGGATTTATGAAGCAGGAGATTTAGAATTCTTACCTAAAGCAACGGTTAAGGAATTTGTAAAGAACCGTCTTAATAATTCATTAATCAGTGTTGGTTATTCGCCAATATTTGAAGTTGATTTAGAAGCGGTCGAAGAAACGGATTGGTTTGATGATGAAGTTGTCGCGACAAAACACGTTGATTTCTTTGTTAAGCGATCAATTAACTATAGTAAACGTACACGCAGTATTACTGCAGATGATTTATTTTAATAAAAAAAAAGGAAAATGGAGATCTTAAAATATGAAATGGCTTAATGAAAACAGTAGATTATTCTTGTCACGCGGTTACTTAACTGAAGGTGTCACACCAGAAGCGCGCATTCGCTTCGTTGCTGATAAAGCACAAGAAATTCTTGGCATTGAAGGTTTTGCCGATAAGTTCTATGGTTATATGGATAAAGGATACTATTCCTTATCTTCACCAGTTTGGTCAAACTTCGGAATCGATAAAGGCCTTCCAATCAGTTGCTTTGGCTCATACTTACCCGATAACATGGGCGGTATTTTATACACACAAGCAGAAGTTGGCATGATGAGTAAATTTGGAGGTGGAACCTCAGGATACTTCGGTGATTTGCGTCATCGTGGCGCTCCTATTACTGATAATGGGGAATCATCAGGTGCAGTTCACTTTATGAAATTATTTGAAACAATCATTGATGTTGTCTCACAAGGATCAACAAGACGTGGCCGCTTCGCGCCATACCTTCCAATTGATCATCCAGATATCGAAGAGTTCTTGAAAATCGGTACTGAGGGAGATCCCATTCAAGAGTTAACTCATGGTGTTACAGTGAGTGATGAATGGATGGATTCAATGATTGCGGGTGATACTGAAAAGCGCACACTGTGGGCAAAATTAATTCAACGTCGCGTTGAAATTGGCTACCCGTACATCTTCTTTACTGATACTGTGAATAACAATACTGTTGATGTTTATAAAGATAAGAACTATCGAATTCACCATTCAAACCTATGTTCAGAAATTGCTTTACCTAATAATGAAGAGTGGTCATTTGTTTGTAATTTATCTTCAATGAATATCCTTCACTTTGATGAGTGGAAAGATACTGATGCGGTTGAAACGATGATTTTCTTCCTTGATGCGGTCATGACAGATTTCATTACGAAACTTGAAAAACTCAGAGATTCAGAAAACAGTGAAGATCGATTGGCATTTGAATTCATGAAAAAAGGATACCAATTTGCTTTGGATAATAGAGCATTGGGTCTTGGTGCTCTTGGATGGCACTCATACCTACAATCAAAAATGATTCCATTCGAAAGTATGGACGCAACCAAACTGAATGCGAAAATATTCAAACTGATTCAAGAAAAAGCATTAAATGCATCTAAAGAACTTGCGACACTATACGGAGAACCAAGCGTTCTTAAAGGTTATGGACGCCGCAATACCACTTTAACAGCGATTGCGCCAACGACTTCATCAGCATTCATCTTAGGACAAGTGTCTCAAAGCATTGAGCCCATCTGGTCTAATAACTATGTTAAAGACGTTGCCAAATCAAAAGTAACCATTAAAAATCAATATCTAGAAGAAATTTTAGAAAAACTGGGTAAGAACACCCGTGATGTATGGACTGACATTCGTAACCACGATGGTTCTGTTCAACACATAGATTTCTTAAGTGACCATGAAAAAGATGTATTCAAAACTTTCAGTGAAATTGATCAGTACGTAGTACTGGATCAAGCCGCGATCCGCCAACAATTTGTGGATCAAAGTCAATCACTGAACATTATGGTAAACCCAAGTGTTTCAGCAAAAGAAATCAATGAACTGTACTTATTTGCATGGCGTAATGGGGTTAAATCACTTTACTACCAACACAGTACAAATGCTGCTCAACAATTCAGTAAAGACAAACTTTGCGTTGTCTGTGAAGCTTAAACCATTTATATAAAAATGGGCAATGTAAGTTAATAAAGTATTGAGCACAATAACAGCATTAAT
>CBDUDQ010000014.1:0-21309 GCA_965365985.1 uncultured Erysipelothrix sp.
AAATGAAAAAACTATTTGGATTATTAGTAACGGCTTTGGTGCTCGCAAGTATTACTGCTTGTGGTGCACAGACTGGAGGAGATAGTAAGCTCATTCTAGGCTTCAATTTTGACCTCTCTGGCGTCGGCGCCAGTTATGGACAGGCTGAAAGCAAAGGCGCAAAACTCGCTTTGAAACTTTATAACGACAATGGTGGATTTAAAGGAGACAAAGTAGAATACAAAGAATATGATGGACAATCTAAAGAAGATGAATCATATCGAGTACAAACAGTATTGGCTACGGAAGACAAAGTCTTTGGTATCGTAGGCGCAACATTATCCGGAACGTCTGTTTCAGCCAACAAGGCATCAACAGAACATAAGGTCGCAACCATCAGCCCTTCAGCTACAGCTGATGCGGTTACAAACGATGGCACAGCAGGACATGCCTATGCTTATAGAGTCTGTTTCGCAGACTCATTCCAAGGTGTTACCATGGCAAACTTTGCTTCAAACAACTTGTCAGCAAAAAATGTCGCTATCATCGGTGATAACTCATCTGATTATGCAAAAGGGGTTACAAAATATTTCTCAGAACAATATGAAAAAAATGGTGGCAAAATTTTAGCTACTGAATACTATGTTGATGGCGACAAAGATTTTACTTCAATCCTAACTAACATTCGTGGTGTTGAGGGTGTTGATGCACTCTTTGTTCCTGGATACTATGGTGAAATTGGACTGATCATTAAACAAGCCAGAGACCTTGGCATTGATTTACCAATCATTGGGGTTGATGGTTATGAATCACCAGAACTTGTTAACATTGCAGGAGCTAAAAACTTAAACGATGTTTACTACTCTAACCACTACTCTGATTCACTTGAAAGCGATTTGAGAACTGCATTCGTCGCGGCCTATGAAAAAGAGTATGGTGAAAAACCAAATGGATTTGCGGCACTTGCTTATGATGCGACTAACTTAATGTTGGATGCACTGGAGCGCGCAGGGGAAGCAGACACTGAAAAAGTGAATGATGCCATCTTAGCAACAAAAGATTTTGAAACAGTCACAGGTACAGTTTCAATTGATGGTTTACATAATGCGGTTAAATCTGCAGTTGTAATCGAACTTGTTGATGGTGTTGATGCAAAAGCAACACTAGTGAATCCATAAAAAGGGGTAATACCCCTTTTTTTTCTTTAAAGGAGTGAGGACAAATGGATCAAATCTTACAACAGATATTAAACGGCCTGACCGTAGGGAGTATCTATGCTTTAGTTGCACTGGGTTACACGATGGTTTATGGCATCATTAAACTGATTAACTTTGCTCATGGGGAACTGTATATGCTGGGGGCGTATGCATCCTATGTGGCCATGAAGTTTTTTAACATGCCATACCCATTGGCAATCGTATTTTCTATTTTGGTATGTGGTGTTATTGGATATTTAATCGAACGGATTGCATATCGTCCACTTAGAAATTCAACTCGAATTTCAGCCTTGATTACTGCAATTGGTGTTTCTATTTTATTACAATATACGGTTATGTATTTCTTTGGGGCAGATGTTTTAACATTCCCTACTGTTAATTTATTACCAGATGTCGTATTGGGTAATATTTTAATTCGTGGCCAACAAATCTTAATCTTTTTAGTCACTATCATTTCATTAATTGTTTTACAATATCTTGTTTACCATACTCAATTTGGTCGTGCGATGCGTGCGGTCAGTGTCGATAAGGAAGCAGCAAGCTTAATGGGAATCAATGCCAACAAGACCATTGCTTATACTTTCATCATAGGGAGTATTCTAGCTGGGATTGCCGGGAGTTTGGTGGGTGTTTACTATACAAGTATCACCCCAACAATGGGCGTTTCTCATGGTCTAAAAGCTTTCGTAGCCGCAGTATTTGGGGGTATTGGTCTTTTACCAGGAGCGGTATTGGGCGGGTTTTTAATTGGACTCATTGAGACTGCTTTCACATTCCTTGGGTATTCTCTTTGGCGTGAAGCGGTTGTATACGGTATCTTAATTGTTATTTTACTCTTAAAACCATCGGGCCTCTTGGGTAAAAAAGGAGGCACCAAAGTATGAGACGACTCAAACAATCAAGTTATTTATGGACCGCTTTATACCTTGGAATCTACTTATTAATTACCATCCTTATAAAAGGGGGATTGGTGACGTTCTCACAACAAATTGCTTTAATGGGAATAGGGATCAATATTATCTTGGCTGTTTCCTTAAACATGATTCTTGGAATGAGCGGTCAGTTTTCTTTGGGGCATGCTGGGTTTATGTCCATTGGGGCTTACTCTGCCGCAGTAACTTTAAAATATATGAACTCAACTGCAGGATTCTTTCTGGGTATCTTAATTGGTTTGGTTATTACGGCCATTGTTGCACTGATCATCGCCATTCCTACTTTAAGACTTAAAGGAGATTATTTGGCCATCGCTACACTGGGTGCGGCAGAGATCATCCGTGTGGTCATCACAAACTTAGACGGTTTGACCAATGGTGCGGCAGGACTCAGCGCTCCGGGTAAATATACGACGTTTGGTCTTTTATATTTGATGATAGGTTTTTCAATCTTTGTCATCATGATGCTGAACAATTCAAGGTTCGGACGAACATGGAAAAGTGTTCGAGAAGATGAAATCGCAGCGAGCGCCATGGGTGTTAACCTCACAAAATACAAAGTCTTGGCATTTGTATTGGGTGCGCTATTCGCCAGTATTGCAGGTGCACTCTATGCAGGGTACTACCCGTCAATTCGACCTCAAATTTTTGACTTCAACAAGTCAGTGGATATCTTGGTTATCGTGGTACTGGGTGGCATGGGTTCTGTTACAGGATCTGTTATGTCAGCCATCTTACTGGGATTTGTCAACATTGCACTACAAGGATTAACACAAATTAGAATGATTGTTTATGCATTAATACTCATCATCATGATGATTGTAAGACCCAAAGGAATCTTAGGAAACTTTGAATTATCATTTGAAAGGAGAAAGAAACATGGAAAAGTTGATCGTCGAGAACCTCAGTAAACATTTTGGTGGGATAAAGGCCATGAGCAATATTTCTTTCACCATCAATGAAGATGAAATTCTGGGCATTATTGGACCCAATGGGGCAGGTAAAACAACTCTGTTTAACTGTTTAACCGGTGTGTATACACCAAGCCAAGGAGAAATTCACTATATCAGTGATGCAGGGGATGTGAGTTTTGCCAAAAAACGCATGGATCAAATTACAGATCTTGGTTTTGCCAGAACGTTTCAGAACATTCGTTTGTTTAAAAACACGTCCATCTTGGATAACGTTAAAATTGCGATGTCAAAAAGTAAGAAGTATTCATTTTTAGATGCTTTGCTTAGAACCAACCGATTCTATGATGATGAAGACCGCATGCAAGAGGAAGCTTTGAATTACTTGAAGATTTGTGGTTTGGATTCTAAGGCCGATGATTTGGCAACGAATTTATCGTATGGTGATCAAAGACGCCTGGAAATTGTCCGTGCTATGGCAACTGGGGCCAAGTTCTTATTCCTAGATGAGCCTGCGGCAGGGATGAATCCCAATGAGACACAAGAGCTCAAAGATTTTATTCGAAACATCCACAAGAACTACAATCTAAGCATTGTATTAATTGAACACGACATGGGCTTGGTCATGAATGTGTGCGATCGACTGATAGTTCTAAACTTTGGTGAGCTCATTGCCAGTGGCACACCCACAGAAGTTAAAAACAATCCAGACGTCATCAAAGCATATCTTGGGGAGGCGAGTGAGTAATGTTAAATGTTAAAAATCTAGAAGTGAAATATGGTCATGTTGAAGCCTTAAAGGGCATCGATTTTAAAATTAAAAAAGGTCAAATCATAGCATTGGTGGGGGCCAACGGTGCAGGGAAGTCAACCTTACTTAAGGCGATTTCAGGACTTGTACCGATTAGTGGTGGTGATATAGAATATCAAGGTAAATCAATTAGCGCTTTACCACCCGAAAAAATTGTTGAGCAAAAACTCATCCACGTCCCAGAAGGACGCAGAATATTCTCCGGTATGACTGTTTTAGAAAATCTAAAATTAGGGGCATTCACTCGTAAGGATCACTCACAAGTCGACAAAGAGATTGAAGAACTGTTCAAGCGATTTACCATCTTGGGTGATCGTAAGAATCAAGATGCACACTTATTATCGGGTGGTGAACAACAAATGTTGGCTTTAGGGCGTGCTTTGTTGAGCCAACCAGAACTACTGATTCTTGATGAACCATCAATGGGTTTGGCACCTTTAATAGTCAAACAAATTTTTGAAATCATTGAAGAAATTAATGATGCCGGTGTGAGTATTTTACTCGTTGAACAAAATGCCCACGCCGCACTCAAAATTGCTGATTATGCATATATTCTTGAATCAGGACAAATACGAATGCAAGGAGAGCCAGAAATGCTCTTGGCATCCGATAAAATTAGAGAAATCTATTTGGGTTCTTAAAGCCTCTACTTCGGTAGGGCTTTTTTAATGGTATAATAGGTTTATGAACCAAAGTAAAAAACACATGGCACAAGCCATCACACATAAACATGAGGGCATCTTTAAATGTTCTTTTTGTAATGAAAGCTTAAAGAATGATTTAAGTGGATTGGTTTGTTCAAACAATCATCATTTCGACTTTAGTAAAAAAGGTACTTTGATGTTGTATAAAACACATCAATTAAAGAAAGATGATTTATACAATCTAGACTTATTTGAGTCTCGAAGAAAGATTCTTTTAAATAAATACTATCAATCCCTACATCAAATATTTGCCAATGTCATGCCATCTTCATCCCTTATCTTAGATATGGGTTCAGGTGAAGGGTCTCATACAAAAGACTTGTTAAATGAATGTACTGATTGTACTGTTATCGGTCTGGATTTAGCTAAAGATGGCATCTATTTATCCAGTGACTATTTGAGTTTGGGTTTCTTGCCCATCATCGCTGATTTAAGTCAGGTGCCTTTAAAGGATGATTCGGTGGATGTCATACTCAATATTTTATCCCCGTCCAATGAACTCGAAATGAAACGTTTGTTGAAAAAAGAAGGCATGATCATTAAAGTGGTTCCAGGACCTGAATATTTAAAGGAAATGAGAACATCTTTTGGTCTAGAACCGGCTGAAATTCATGACTATCAATTTACTTATTTTGACGTTGTTGATAGTTTGGTAGTTTATGATCAGTTTTCTCTTGATTCTAAGGCTCAATCATTATTTTTATCGATGAGCCCCATGTCAAAACATCAAACATCAAGAATGGATTTTAAAACAATTACCATAGACTTAAAAGTCATGATACTGAAACACAAAGAGGAGGCATTATAATGGAAGAAAGAATCATCGTAATGGCAACAGATTTAGGCGAAAGAAATTTCGACATCAAGAGTTCAATGCAAGAACTCAAAGAATTGGTATTCGCAGCTGGTGGTGAAGTTGTCGGAGAAATGACTCAAAATTTAGATAAAGTAAATGCCCGTATTTATATGGGAGAAGGAAAAGCACTTGAACTCAAAGAACTATTAGAAGAACTTGAAGCAGATGCCATCGTATTTAACGAAGAGCTCAGTGGAACACAACTGCGTAACTTGGAAGAGGTACTGGAATGTAAGGTCATTGACCGCACCAATCTCATCCTGGACATCTTTGCGCAGCGCGCCACTACACTTGAAGGTAAACTTCAAGTCAAACTCGCTCAAATGAAATACCGACTACCACGCATCATTGGATACAGCACACACCTATCAAAACTGGGTGGGGGTATTGGAACCAGAGGACCCGGTGAGAGTCAACTTGAAACAGACCGACGTCATGTTTTAAAAGAAATTAACAACGTTGAAAAACAACTGGCAAAATCAAAAGAAAACAGAACCGTAACACGTCAAAAGAGAAACTTATCTCATATTCCATTGGTGGCCTTAATGGGTTATACCAACGCGGGTAAATCAACAATCATGAATGCGATTTTAAATCTGAATCCAGTTCATGATGAAGTTAAAGAAGTCTTTGTAAAAGACATGTTGTTTGCGACATTGGACACATCACACAGACAAGCGAAGCTCAATCAAGGACAATCAATCTTGATTTCAGATACCGTTGGTTTTGTATCAAAACTCCCTACTGCATTGGTCAATGCCTTTGAAGGTACTTTGGATGAACTGCGTTATGCTGATTTAATCATCCATGTTGTGGACGCATCCAACCCAAACCTGGCATTACAAATGGAAACAACCAATTTAATCTTAAAAAATATGGAAATCGACACACCCATATTAACTGTATTCAATAAGAGTGATAAAATTGATGTTGAGCGCATAGACGCAATCCATGAAGATTTCACTGAAAAGATGTTTATTTCTGCCCTTGATCCTGTTGAAATATCACATTTGGTCAATCGCATTGAGGTTCTTTTAAAAGATAAATTTAAATTAATGAGTTTTAGTATTCCGTTTGATGATTTAAGCATCCTGGATTATTTCTCAAAGAAATATGACATCATGAACTTAGAATATAATGAAATTGGGGCGACATTCAAAGCTGGTGTCAGTTTAGAAGATGCAGGACGGTATGCACAATACGAAGTGAAATCCAATGACTAAAGCTTTCAAAGTGATGCGTTCTGAAAAACATGATCAAGACCTCATTGAACATGACGCAGTCCAAGCCAAAAGATTAAATAAGTTTGTATCAGACAGTGGTTATTGTTCTAGAAGACAGGCAGATCGCCATATTTTAGCGGGTGATGTGTTCATCAACGGTGAACCCGCAGTTTTGGGAAATAAAGTTCATCCTAATGATAAAGTTGAAGTATGTGGTACTGTGATTCAAGACATTCAAGAAAAGGTATACATTGCCCTTCATAAACCAGTGGGCATTACGTGTACCACTGACCCTGAAGTTGAAGGGAATATTGCTGATTTCATGCAATACAAAGATCCCATCTTCCCAATTGGTCGCTTAGATAAAGACTCATCGGGTTTACTTCTCATGACCAATGACGGTGATGTGGTCAATAAGATCCTCAGAGAAGAACATGGTCATGATAAAGAATACGAAGTTAAAGTTAATAAAGAACTTACCAATGAATTTTTAAATGATTTAGAAGCAGGGGTAGAAATTTATAACCCGGTTGCCCATGAACTTCAAACAACAGAACCCTGTACTGTCATCCAAACCGCAGGATTTAAATACACAATCATCATTAGACAAGGTTTAAACAGACAAATTCGACGCATGGCAAAAGCACTTGGATACCAAGTAGTGGGATTGAAGCGCACGCGCATCATGAATATTGATTTGGGAACATTGCCAGTTGGATCATGGCGTTATCTTACCAATGAGGAATTAATTGATATGAACCGATCACTACAAGAGAATGTGTATGATTAAACTCATCAAAAGAGTTATTTTAATTCTGATTGCTTTTGTGCTCGTTTATTCTGGTGTGGTTTCGTATCTTATCTATTCAGGCACTCAAATGGTTCCAGAACAAGAAGCAGATACAATGATCATTTTAGGTGCTAAAGTGTGGGGAGATCAAAATAATCCCCGGGTATCTCCAGTTTTAAAAGAAAGATTGGATGCTGGTATTATTTATTTGAACGCCAATCAAAATACTGAGGTTATTGTCAGTGGTGGACAAGGGGATGATGAACCCATTTCTGAAGCTGAAATGATGGCGCGATATTTAATCGAAAATGGCATTGTTGAATCACGCATCATTAAAGAAGATCAATCAAAATCAACACAAGAAAACTTACTGTTTTCTAAAGAAAAAAGAGAACTTGGCGAAACAGTCATAGTCAGCAGTGACTATCATGTTTATAGAGCGCTCTTATTTGCCAGTCGATTAAAAATTGAAGATGTCAGCGGCTTGCCTGCTGAATCTAAAACAAGTGTAAAAAACTCAAATTTCATAAGAGAGTTTGTTGCTTTATCATATTATTTAGTGACACCATAACAAAAAAAAGAAGCACAAGCTTCTTTTTGTTTTGTTATTTATTAAGCTTCAATATAAGCGATTGCTAAATCGATGGTTGCTTTGATGGCTTCTTCGTGAGTTCTTTCGTATGAGTGGGAGGCATCAACACCTGGCCCAATCAGTGCACATGGGAAGTCGTTTCCTGCTCTTAAGGCGGCACTGGCATCACTGCCATAGAACGGATAGATATCAACTTTGTAGTTGATATTTTTTTCTTTTGCTACTTTGATCAGTTTTTGTCTCATATTATAGTCATAAGGACCTGAACTGTCTTTAGCACAAATTGTGACTGAGAATTCATCACTGGTTTGACCTTTTCCTGGTGCTGCCATATCAAGGGCGATGAACTCTGTTGTATTAAGAGGGATTGCTCCAGCGGCACCGTGTCCCACTTCTTCATAGTTTGAAATAAAGAAGTTGATTGTTTTCTTTGGTTTATTTTTTGTGAAGTGCTTTGCGATTCCGAACAAGCTGACAACACAAGCTTTATCATCAAGATGTCTTGATTTGATGAAACCTGAATCTGTGAATTTAGTGCGTGGATCAAAATGAACAAAGTCACCAATCTCAATGCCCAATTTTAAGACATCTTCTTTTGATTTGACCTTTTCATCTAATCTTACTTCTAAGCTTGTTTCATTTCTTTCTGTTGAATTGGTTTTAGCGCCATGAACATGTGAGGATGCGACTGTGGTGATGATTGTTCCGCTTATTTTTTTATTTTCGAATGTTTCGACTTCAACGTGTTCCCCTTCAATGGTTGTCCAAGCATAGCCCCCGATTTGTGTTAATCGTAACTTGCCTTCGCTTGTGATTTCTTTGACCATGGCAGCGAGTGTGTCGACATGGGCAGAAAGAGTTGTGGCTTCTTGTGTGTTATCGCCTTCAATGGTTCCAATGAGGGCGCCTTTTTTTGTTTTTCTTGTTTCGACACCCATTTCATTGAATTTCTTTTCAACAAAAATGATGGCTTCAGAAGTGTGTCCAGTTGGACTTTGAATGTTTAAGAGTATGTCTAAATCTTTGAGTATGTTTTTCATGTTAATCTCCTTGTTCTGTGTCTATTATAGCACTTTTAAAGCAATCTATCATTTGGTTTTGATTGATTCAAACAGAGAAATGGGGTATAATAATTAAATGCTTTACAAGAGGAGTGGTTTGATTGTTTATTGAAGAAAATGAAATTAAGAAATGGGTTTCTTTAGATGAAACTTATGAATTATCCAAACAATACTTAAAACATGAGATTATAGAAAGCATTGAGGTCATGCACATAGGCTATGATCATTTTTATAGTGTCAAAGCGGTCCTAGAAGACCAAGATCAAAAAATTGAGAGCTTTGTGGCATTAAGTGAAAAAGGACGTGTGAACTCTTTTTTCTGTAATTGTCATGAAGGTAAAAGAGAATCAGCCTGTGCGCATGTTGGCGCAGTACTGATGAAGTTAGAAGGATTGCATCCAAAGTTTTTCCCGTTCTATTATAGAAATGATCAACGAGAACAATGGGATAGCATCATGAAGAACATTCGTGAAGAAAAACGTCTTGAAAATCAACGCATGATTAAAGAACGTTCCGAATCACTATTAGAACAACTCAAAAAAGACAGCTTACTAGACTTAAACTTAAACTTAGAAACACAATTGGCCCATCTTGAAATGACTTTGGTTCAAGAACAAGGATTGCATGTGTCCCTTCGCGTGGGTAAAGATACTTTTTATATCGTAAAGGACATTCGTGAGTTCTTGCGTTTGGTTGATGAAAAAGCAACGTTTAGATATGGTCAGAAATTAAATTTAAACCATGACATCGAAAACTTCGATGAATTGAGTCAAAAACAAATTAAATTTTTAAACCATTTAATTTCAGAACAAAGTAAGTTTGAACTGAATGCTCATAACAACTTCAGATTGTTGCCATTATCAAAACAGTCTATGGACGCATTCTTCTCCACATATGAAGATTTAACAGCAAAATATAAAACATTTAAAACAGAAGTCGCCGATGATAAACTTGAAATTATGATTGAATCAGATGAGTCTGGTGATTACTTACTTTCAATGGATGATGATCGTACTTTGTATCCAGGTAATAAACATCTTTATCATTTTAATGCCAACACCCTTACAAGACATACTTTGGACTCGGGTGCCAAAGCACTGACTTTAATTACAGAGCTGAATGAACTTGAATACATTCTTGTTGGTAAAGATTCAATGAGTGACTTTGTAACGTACATTCTTATGGACTTGAATAAGTATCTTGATTTTGCCGGTGATGATATAACAAAATTCATCCAAGAATCAATCCAACTCAACATTTATGGTGACATCAATGAGATGAGTGAGATCTATTTAAGACTTGAGGCAGTCTTACCAAATGGTGAGATTGTTGAAGGGTATACAGAGCATGAGCTCTTCCCCTTAAAACAACTCGAGAACTTGGTTAAAACATATTCTAAATCAATCAAAGGGACTGATGCTATTTTCGATGATCAAGATGATCAGACCTATGAATTCTTGGGCCAAGGCTTAGCCCAACTCAGTCAAGTGGCTTCTGTTTATGTCAGTGATGCCATTAAAGCCATTAACATGGAGAAACGTTATCCAATTACGGTTGGCGTTCGTGTTAAACATAACTTACTTGAACTTGATTTGGATGCCATGTCAATTCCAAAAGATGAACTGGTTGATGTCTTAAGGGATTATCAAGCGAAGAAACGCTTTCACCGTCTAAAAAATGGCGATGTCATTTCACTTAATGCCAAAGAATTTGAGGCAGTTGATGAATTGATGGAAAATTATAATCTTAAAACACAAGATTTAACCGATGACGCAATATTCCAAGTGCCAACCTATCGATTATTTTCTGTGGATGATGCAATCAAAGAAAGTGATACTTTGACTTTAACTAAAGAACAAAGTGTTCAAGATCTCTTGGCAAAATTTAAAAATTATGAACATTCTAATCATGCTTTACCAAAACATTTTGAATCCATCTTAAGAGATTATCAAGTTACAGGTTATCAGTGGTTTAAGACCATTTGTGATTATGGCTTTGGAGGTATCTTAGCAGATGACATGGGACTGGGTAAAACGGTCCAAATGATTGCCGTTATGGAAAGCATGAAAGGCAGTGAACATCCTTCAATTGTTATTTGTCCTTCTTCAATATTATTGAACTGGTCAGATGAAATTGAAAAATTCTCTAAAGATCTTAAATCCCTTTGTATTATGGGAAATAAAATGGAAAGAGATGAACTGATTGCAAGCATGGATGATTATGATGTCATCATTACATCTTATGATTATTTAAGACGTGACATTGATCTTTATGAAAGCAAAGAGTTTGAACTCTTGGTTTTAGATGAAGCGCAATACATTAAAAATCATCAGTCTGTTAACGCAAAAAGTGTTAAGAAACTGAATGGTAAATATCGTTTCGCGCTAACAGGAACACCCATCGAGAATACTTTAGCAGAATTGTGGTCAATATTTGACTTTTTAATGCCAGGATACCTCTATGATTACGGACACTTTACAGAACTCTTTGAACGTCCAATCGTAAGAGATGGTGATCTAGAAGCACAAGCCCGCTTAAAGAAACTCATTGAACCATTTATTCTAAGACGACTTAAAAAAGATGTGCTGAAAGAATTGCCAGATAAGATTGAAACTAACTTAAAAATTGAATTTTCAAAAGAAGAAAAGAAATTATACTATGCCCACTTGGCCCAGGTTAACGAAGATTTAAAACTCCAAGTTTCACAAGGTCATGTAAACCAAATTACAGTTTTATCGATGCTTACTAAGCTGCGTCAAATTTGTTGTGAGCCAAGAATATTGTTTGAAGACATTGGCGATGTTTCATCTAAGATGTTGGGTGCGATTGATTTAATCGAAACGCTGCGCTCAAACAAACAAAAAATATTACTGTTCTCATCATTCACCAGTGTTCTTGATCTTTTAGCTCAAGAACTGAAAGACCGTGGCATTTCATACTATTCTTTAACTGGGTCTACTCCAAAAGAGACAAGAAGAGATCTTGTTTCTAAGTTCCAAGTGGATGATACGGAAGTATTCCTGATTTCACTCAAAGCGGGTGGTACTGGAATCAACTTGACCTCTGCTCAAGCAGTCATTCATTTTGACCCATGGTGGAATGTCTCGGCTCAAAACCAGGCAACAGACCGTGCTTACCGCATCGGACAAGATAATAATGTACAAGTCTTCAAACTGATCATGAAAGATTCAATTGAAGAAAAGATTATAGAATTACAAGAGAAAAAACAAACACTCTCAGATGCCTTTGTTGAGGGTAATGATGGTGTGATTACGAAGATGAATACTTCGGATATCATCTCTTTATTTGATTTAAATGAACAATAGTTTAAAATCTGATCCACTTTATCGTGGGTCTTTTTTTATTTTCGTTCTTTAAGAGTAAACTTAAACGTTACAGTTCATTAATCAATGAAATATTATTTCAATAAAGTCGATAATATGCTAAGATAAAAGTAAGAAAAGACTTTGTAGGAGGGGACAATGAGCTCAATTTATCGCATTAAAGAAAATATGGAAAATTTTACAGAAACAGAACTCAAGATTGCAAATTATATATTAGAAAATAGTGAAGAGGTGATTCACCTATCATCACAAATGCTTGCAAAAAAAGTAGACAGTTCCCCAGCAACATTAATTCGTTTTTCTCGAAAGATAGGCTATGCAGGATTTTCAAACTTAAAATTAGAATTGGCCAAAGGAACAGGTGAAACACCTGAACCATTTGACAACCTCATTCGCAAAGAAGATACCGCTAAAACTATGATTCAAAAATCAAAACAAGGAAACCTTGCTACTTTTGAAAACACATATAAATTACTGAATGAATCTGATTTAGAAATGGCATTTGAAATGATCAAAAAAGCAAAAAAAGTATACATCTTGGGTATCGGTGGATCTGGGATTGTTTGTAAAGATTTATTTCATAAATTCCTAAGAATAAATAAAGATGCAGTTTATCATGAAGATTTTCACTTGAACATGTCAGCCATTACTTATATCACAAAAGATGACTTGGTCATCGCTCTATCTTATTCAGGAGAAACAAGAGAAATAAAAATTGCACAAGAAGCCGCAAAAAGTAGGGGTGCTCAAACGATTGCCATCACACAAGTAGGAAGAAACTCTTTATCAAAAAACTCAGAATTGGTTTTAAATATTCCTAAAGAAGAATCTGAATATCGATTGGGATCCATTGCCTCAAGATTCTCAATGTTGGCCATTACAGATTTGCTATACTTGGGCACTGTTAAGGATGATATTCAAAATACTAAAGAGAAAATTATGGATACAAGAAAGAACATTTTACATCTTCGATGAAACAAAGTTCAGTAATATGCGATTATTATTGAAATTATATTTCAAACAAGTATAATGGAGATAAGGTAGGTGTGGGTATGCGAATAGATCTCAGTAAAATAGGTACAGAAAAAAGAAATAAAAATACTATGAACATTGATACATTAGAAACTTTGGATATGGTAAAACTCATTAATAAAGAAGACCAAGCGGTCATTGATGCAATTGAGAATATCACTTCTGACATTGCAGTAGCAGTAGATGCGATTGTATTGTCTTTATCAAATGGCGGACGTTTGGTTTATATTGGTGCTGGAACATCCGGAAGATTGGGTGTTTTGGATGCATCAGAATGCTTGCCAACATTTGGAGTGGGCGAAGAAGCGGTAGTGGGCATCATTGCTGGTGGCGACCATGCTTTACGTCATCCAATTGAAAGTGCTGAAGATTCACTTAACAGTGCTCAGTTCGATTTAGAGCAGATTGATTTTAATGAAAATGACATTCTATGCGCGATTGCTTCTTCAGGAAGAACGCCATATTGTGTGGGCGGACTGGACTATGCAAAATCGGTTGGCGCTAAAACAATCGCTTTGGCTTGTGTTTCTAATTCAGTTATAGGACAACATGCTGATTATCCAATTGAAGCTGTAGTTGGCCAAGAAGTCATCACAGGCTCAACCCGAATGAAATCAGGTTCAGCTCAAAAAATGGTTTTAAACATTCTTTCAACAGGAAGCATGGTTAAGCTTGGAAAAGTATACGGTAACCTAATGGTTGATGTAAAACCTACCAATGAAAAATTAATGGAACGAGCGTACAGCATCATAATGGACGCAAGTGATTGTGATTATGACCGCGCTAAAGAATTATTAATTCTGAGTGAACAAAATGTCAAAACTGCCATTGTAATGGAATTATGCGGACTTGATAAAAAAGGCGCAGAAACTTTATTAGATGAAAATAAAGGCCATGTAGCAAGATCCCTTAAGTCTGTTAAGAACAAAGGAGGTTAAGAATGAATAAAAAGTACGCGGTTGGTTTGATGTCAGGAACTTCGCTTGATGGCGTCGATGCAGTCTTAGTATCTATAGAAGGTGCTGGCATCGATACAAAATTAGAAGCAATTGCGTTTGAATCGTTTGATATCCCAGAGCATTTACGAGAACAAATATTGCGTGCATCTCAAATAACCACATCCAATGTGGCTTTGATTTCATCTTTAAATTTCGAATTGGGTAAATTGTTCAGTGATGCAGTATCTTACTTACTTGAGAAAAGTCAATTTAAGGGTAAGCTGGATTTTATTGCATCTCATGGCCAAACGATATTCCATATGCCCGTTGCCGAAAATGAATACGTAAGATCAACACTACAAATTGGTGATCCTTCATATTTGGCTTACGATCATAAAACACGGGTTGTCTTTAACTTTAGAGTTGCGGATATGGTTGATGGGGGAGATGGCGCGCCATTGGTACCCTATACTGAATACCTCTTATATACTCAAAAAGATAAATCAATCCTTCTTCAAAACATTGGGGGCATTGGCAATGTCACCATCATCCCTAAAAACGCTGATATCAAAGAAGTAAGCGCCTTTGATACAGGTCCTGGAAACATGATGATGAACGCTGCATGTGCTCACTTCTATAATGTCAATTATGACAAAGATGGGCTTTATGCTAAGCAGGGAAAACTAATTGATTCCTTATATGAATCATTACTAGCAGAACCTTACTTAAAAGTTGTGCCACCAAAGTCAACCGGAAGAGAACTCTTTGGAGAAGACCGTGTCTTGGAATTATGTCAGTTGTACACATCGGCAAACGACGTCATTTATACTTTGACAAAATTTACCGCTTATACGATTGCACAGTCATACCGTGATTTTATTTTTGATAAAACACCCATTGATCAAATTATCATTGGTGGGGGTGGGGCATATAACCCAACCCTTATGGAAGAAATAAGAAATTTCCTACCAGAATACGAAGTTGTCGATCAAGAAGCACTTGGTTATTCAAGTGATGCCAAGGAAGCGATTGCTTTTGCTTTATTGGGCAATGAGTGTTTGAATAATGTTGCTGGAAATGTACCAGGGGCAACCGGCTCACAAAATCGTTTGATTTTGGGTCAAATTGCACCAAATCCATGGCCAGAAACGGAGTAAGGAACAATATTTCATTAAAAAGAAGAAATTAATGAAATTAATGTTTGACATCGCTTACATAGTGGTGTAAATTAAAGATAGAGATATCACATAAGGGGATATCAATAAGGAGGATTTAGTAGATGGATTCATTTGTTAATTTTTTAGACCAAAGATTATCCACACCGATGGCAAAATTGTCAGCGCAACGTCACTTACAAGCAATACGTGATGGTATTATCGCTACATTACCACTCATCGTTGTTGGATCATTTTTCTTGATTATTGCTTCACCGCCTCTTCCATTGGACTGGGCATTCACACAATTCTTAAAAGCAAACGCAGGTAAGATTTTATTACCATTCCGTTTGACAATGGGAATCATGACACTTTATGCTACATTTGGCATTGGTGCCAGTTTAGCAAAATCTTATAAGCTTGATGAGTTGTCGGGGGGGATTTTGGCAACTGCAGCTTTCATTCTTACTTTCATTCCAGTTAACGTAGCAGCAGACTTAAATGCTGGTGTTTCTGGTTGGGTACTACCAATGGCTAACCTTGGTGGTGGTGGGATGTTTGTTGGTATTATTACGGCAATCATCGCAGTAGAAATATTTAGATTTACCGATAAATCAGGTTTCAAAATTGCAATGCCACCTCAAGTACCAACTTCAGTTGCGCGTTCATTTGAAGCATTAGTTCCTACAGCAATCATCATGATCTTGATGGCGACTGTTACTTACTTCTTAGGTTTCGAATGGCATACATTCATTGCTGGAATCGTAGCACCTGTTGTTAAAGCAGCGGACTCACTACCTTCAGTATTGTTACTTGTATTCCTAATCACATTCTTCTGGTCATTTGGTATCCACGGTGTTTCAATCGTTGGTACATTGGCTCGTCCTATCTGGTTACAACTTTCAGACCTTAACACTCAAGCTATTGCTAACGGTGTTGCATTAACGGATTTACCTGCAATCAGCCCTGAGCCTTTCTTCCAATGGTTTATTTGGATTGGTGGATCAGGTGCAACAATTGGTTTAGCAATCGCTATGGCATTCTTGTCAAAATCAGCTTATTCTAAATCATTAGGGAAAACAGCTTTCTTCCCAGCACTATTTAACATTAACGAACCAATCATCTTTGGTGCTCCAATTGTATTGAACCCAATCTTAATCATTCCATTTGTAATTTCACCAATGGTAATGGCTGTAATTGCATGGGTCGCTACATCATTGAAACTCGTAAACCGTGTTTCAGTAATTGCACCTTGGACATTGCCTGGACCTATCGGAGCTTATCTTTCAACCGGTGGAGACTGGCGTGCAGCAGTATTGAGTGTCATCCTAATCGGAGTATCATTCGTAATTTACTACCCATTCTTCAAGATGTATGATAAAAAACTTCTACTTGAAGAAGTTGAAAACGTAGAAACTGTTGAAACTGTTAAAACTTACTAAGTCTTAGGAAAACGGAGGTCTTGCTTAGGCAAGGCCTTTTTCTAAAGAAAGGAGCTCACACTCATGATGAGACCCAGAGAAAAACAAAATTCACTGCCCATGCTATCCTATAAATCTTCATTTATTATTCTTGCCAGTATCTTAATTGGCACGATATTCTTCCCTTTTGTACTTGATCAACTTGGACTACAAATGATTTGGTTGCGCGTTATCATTGCAACTGTGTTTACAACGTATACCACAACTTTCTGTTTATACTTTGTTGATACCAAAAGAGGATTCGTTCCCAGCTTTTGGGTCACGTTTGCTGCTTTATCAGCAGTGATTGGATTTATAACTATATTTTGGATGTATGACATCATACATATTTAGAAAAGAGGCTTTATAAATGAGAAAACTTGGAATATCAATTTATCCTGATAAATCATCAGTAGAAGAAATGAAAAATTATATTGAAAAGGCAGGGAAAGCGGGATTTTCCCGCATATTTTCATGCTTACTATCAGTCGATCAACCCAGAGAAGTGATTAAAAACGAATTCATCGAAATCAATCAATTTGCTAAAAAACACGGGTTTGAAGTCATTGTTGACGTCAGTCCTCGTGTGTTTACCCAATTAGATATATCATACGATGATTTGTCATTCTTCCACGAAATTGGAGCAGATGGTGTTCGTTTGGATGCTGGATTTGGGGGCGCACAAGAAGCCATGATGACGTTCAACCCATTTGATTTACAAATTGAAATCAACATGAGTAATGATACTCACTATATTGATACAATTATGGATTATCAACCAAATCAATATAATTTAATTGGTTGCCATAACTTCTATCCTCATCCTTTTTCAGGATTAAACGAAGAACATTTTGATAAATGTAATCAAAACTTCAAACAATATGGATTGAGAACTGCTGCTTTTGTTACAAGTCAAAACGAAGGTTCATTTGGCCCTTGGCCAGTATCTGATGGTTTGGTAACTTTAGAAAAACACCGTTACTTACCCTTAGATGTTCAAATTAAGGATTACATCGCAATGAATTGTGTTGATGATATTATCATCTCAAACTGCTACCCAAGTGATGAAGAGCTAGAAGCAGTGAGTAAACTTGATTTATATAAAGTTAATTTACGAGTAGAATTAGAACCAACAATACCAGAAATTGAAGAAATTATTGTTTTACAAGAACCACACTTTAACCGTGGTGATAAAAACGATTACCTGCTTCGCTCAACCATGTCTCGCGTTAAATACAAAGGGCATGATTTCAAATTGTTCAACGTACCTGAGTTCATTGAACGCGGTGATATTGTCATTGAGAGCAGTCTTTTCGGACATTATGCTGGTGAACTTCAAATTGCCAAAAAACGCATGAAGAACACAGGGAAATCTAACGTAGTGGGACATGTTGTGTCTGATGAAGTTTATATTATTGATGCAATTAAACCATGGCAAAAATTTAAATTTTCACTATGATTTACTATCTTGGCATCGATGCAGGTGGGACTTCAAGTTCAGCGATGCTCTTCGATAAACAAGGTGATGTTATTGCCAAGTTTACAAAAGAAAGCATGCACTATATGCGCGTTGGATATGAAGGCATCACCCGCATACTAAAAGAAATCAAGTCTGATGTTGAACATATGAATCTTGACATCTCAGTTTTGAATGTCGCAATTGGAATGGCAGGATATGGTTCAGACCCATCCATATGTAATTCAATTGAAAAGAGTGTCCAGGCTGTATTTAAGGATGCTTTGATTACCAATGATGCGCATTTTGCCCTGATCGCGGCTCTTAATGATGAGGACGGGGTTTACGTTATCTCCGGGACCGGTTCTATTGCTTTTAAAAAAGAAAAAGAATCACTCAGTAGAAAAGGTGGTTTTGGTTACCTTTTAGATGATGAAGGCAGTGCCTACTGGATTGGGCGTCAGCTTCTACCCATCTTCACTAAAGAAGATGATGGCAGACTGCCAAGAAGTTCATTCCATCAAGCCATGCTGGATCATTATAAGATTACTCAAGCTTATGATTTGGTATCAATAGCCAACCAACAAGAAAGTAATTACCGCCAGTGGGTTGCTGATATAGCCTACATTGGTTCAAAACACATGGATGTTGAATCAATACAAAGAATTTATATTAGTGCAGGTGAGTTGCTGGCAGCTCATGCCAATGCCTTTATAATTAAAGACAATGACAAGATTGCGGTGGGTGGTAGTGTACTTATCAACAATGAAACTGTAAAAGAGAGTTTCATTGATGCTCTCAATCCAAAATATCAGTTCGTTGAAAACAGCATACCTGTTGAAAAAAGTGTTTATTTAATATTCAATCGATAAAACATCATTCATTTGATGTTTTTTTCTTTATAAATCAAAAATTGACCTCAGTCAAAAGGTTTGATGTATAATAGACTTAATTCAAAAACAAAACAGGAGGGGTAAAATGTTTCATCAATGTTTAATGGGAGTTCCTATTTTTAAAGAATTAGAAGAAAGTGACTTAATACAAATCTCAAATCTCATTCGTCCAATTCACTTAGACAAAGAAGAGGCTCTGTATCAAAAAGATGTTGAGTCTCATGCCCTTTATGTTCTTCACCAAGGTTCTTTAAAGCTGTTTGATATTAATGAAGAGGGAGAAGAAAGCATGATCCGAATGCTTCTACCAGGAGACTTTATCGGTGAATCATCCTTGTTTGAAGCTCAAAAAACCAATCATTTTGTCAGTGCCATTGAAAAAAGTCATGTCTGCATGATTCAAGGGGAATCATTAATTCAACTCATAAAAAAAACACCGCTGCTGTCTATCAAAATCATTCAAGCTTTAAGTAAAAACTTAAATGATGCGGACACAAAGATGTTCAACAATCAAAGTCTTTCGAGTAAACAACGTCTGAACATGAAATTACAACAACTGGCTGATGAACATGGTACGGTGAGTCTTAAGGTTTCAAAAAAAGAATTCGCAAGCTCTTTATCCATGGCTCAAGAAACCTTAAGCCGCCAGTTAAAGCAACTTGAACAAGAAGGCATTCTCATCATGCAAGGACAAAGAACAATTCAACTTTTAAATCATATCAAGCAAGTATAAGTGATTGACACAATTGGCTTGCGGTGTTAATATTAATTTATAATACATATAATTTATATGTAAATAAAACTTTAAATCTTACGTATCAACAATTTCAAGGGGGAATACAAGATGAATAAAGATGTTGACTTACAAACACTGTTTATCAACACACAGAAATTGAAATCTCATTTTCACAAATCTATTTTTGATTTGGCAAAATCATATGACATTTCTACACAAGACTTACTGATTTTGTTTACCATATATCATGATAGAGCCAGTCGCGTTTCTGAGTTGGCCCAAATGTTTTCCATGCATCAAGCAAACGTTTCAACCCAGTGCAAAAAGTTAGAAATTCAAGGCTATCTCATTAGAAAACAAAATGAGGACGATGTCAGAATGTTTGATTTCTCACTGAGCGATCAAGCTCAAGAATTCATGTCTCATTTAAAAGAAGATATGCGAGAGCGATTGCTTGAAAAAGGTAAAGACTTAAACTTTCAACTTATGATGGATGGAGTTCAGGAAATGTTAAAGTTATTTGAAGATTAAGAAAAAACCATACACTTGAATTAATGAGGGTGTATGGTTTTTAAAAATATACATATGACTACTTAAACATTCGTATTATTCGAACTATAAGATAAGCAAAGATACCGCCTAAGAAGTTTGTAATTAAGTCATTGATATCAAAAATACGCACATTAAGAGCAAGCAAAGATGTGATCACTTGAGTAAACTCAATGCTTAAAGTAAAAAGAGCAACAGCAAGTGCTATATCTTTGAATGTATAGTGTTTTTTTAGAAAAGACAATGTCATGCCAAAAGGTACAAACATCAGAAAATTAAATATTTGTTCTCGATTAAACAGGCTCAGGTGAGGGGTCAAAGAAAATTTAAATTGGTGTGACTCACGAATGTGTTCAAAAGCAGATTTTGAAATAGGCATGGGAAACTGGGTTAAATCAATGATGAAAACAATTGAAAAAAAGAAGAGAGAGATTTTAAAGCGCTCTTTCATTGGCTTATGTCTTAAATCTTTATAATAATATAATCCATAGATTAAACAGTACAATAACCATGCACTGCCCATCCAACCTTCACCGCTGTGTCGATATAACATTCGCTTTGCCTCGCTTTATAAAAAACACTATAACATAAAACATATGATATGATAGTGAAAAGGAGAAAACTATGAAAAAAATTATTTTATCGTTGTTATTTATCACTTTATTATTGGG
>CBDUDQ010000015.1:0-21289 GCA_965365985.1 uncultured Erysipelothrix sp.
TTGAAATGTGGCATAGATAGTGTATAATATTCAAGCGACTGCGAAGAAGTGCAAGGTTGCCGGCACACTGAAGACCGTTGTCATGGTCAGTGAGAAGCCGGGTAATTTGACACAGAGCAGGTCTGCTATAAAGCGGACGGAAGAAGGAGGAATTTCCATGGCAAAGAATTTTATTCGTATTCGACTTAAAGCATATGAACACCGCACTATTGATAGTGCTGCACAAAAAATTGTTCAAGCTGCAAACGATCACGGAGCACAAAAGGTAGTAGGTCCAGTACCATTACCAACGCAAAAAGAAATTATTACAGTATTAAGATCACCACATGTTAACAAAGATTCTCGTGAACAATTTGAATCAAGAACTCATAAGAGACTGATTGAAATTGTAGGACCCACAGCAGAAACAATCGACGCATTAAGTCGTTTAGACCTGCCAAGTGGTGTCGACATCGAGATTAAACTTTAGTAGGAAGGGAGAAATCATGAAGGGACTATTAGGACGTAAATTAGGAATGACACAAGTCTTTACAACAGAAGGAAGATTAATTCCAGTATCAGTTGTAGAAGTGTTACCAAACGTTGTCTTGCAAAAGAAAACAGTTGAAACAGATTCATATGACGCCGTACAATTAGGCGCTGTAGATGTTAAGCTTCAACGTGCAAATAAATCAGAGATTGCTCACGCTGCTAAAGCAAACACAGCACCTAAGAAATTTGTACGAGAAATAACCGGAAACGGCATGTTTGATAAAGAAGTTGGCGACATCGTTGCTGCTGATTTATTCACTGCAGGAGATTATGTAGATGTTACTGGCGTTTCACGCGGTAAAGGATACCAAGGTGCCATTAAACGTGGTAACCAAAAATTAGGACCAGATTCACACGGTTCAAGATTCCATCGAGGAATCGGTTCACTCGCTACTGGCGGTGTTACTGCAGCAAACATTAAAAAGGGTGGCGTTATGCCTGGCCAAATGGGTCATGTTACAACGACTAACCAAAAACTTGAAATTATCAAGGTAGATACAGAAAACAATTACTTATTAGTAAAAGGGAATATCCCTGGACCACGTCGTGGATTTGTTGTCGTAAAAGAAACAGTCAAACGTGTTAAATCTAAAGAAGCAGTTGACTTGGTTAATTTAACAGTAGAGGAGGATTCTAACAATGCCTAAGATCAGTGTCTTAAATCAAGAAGCAAAGAGTCTTCGCGAAATTGAATTAGCAGATGCAGTATTCGGTATCACACCAAATACTCAAGTAATCTTCGAAGCAGTTGTTATGCAACAAGCTTCACTTCGTCAAGGGAATCACGATACCAAAACTCGTACTGAAGTACGCGGTGGTGGACGTAAGCCTTGGGCGCAAAAAGGTACAGGTCGTGCACGTGCAGGATCTAGCCGTTCTCCTATATGGAGAGGTGGTGGAATCGTTTTCGGTCCTACACCAAGATCATACAGCTACAGCCTCAACCGTAAGGTTCGTCGTTTAGCACTTCGTTCTGCTCTTTCACAAAAAGTGATTGACAACGAACTAACAGTATTAGAAAACTTAAGTTTCGATTCTGTTAAAACAAAGAATTTTGTGAATCTAATGGATGCACATAAATTCAGCAGAAAAACGCTATTTATCGTTTCAAACGACGAAGATGCAGATTTCGCTTATTTATCAATGCGTAACTTACCAAACACAATGTTATTAAATGTTGAAGGTTTGAATGTTCGCGACATTGTAAATGCAAAACAAATCGTATTTACTGAAAAAGCAGCTGAACAAGCTGGGGAGGTGTTCGCATAATGAAACGTAATCCTAGAGACATTATCGTCCGTCCTTTAATTACTGAAAAAACAGTACAAATGCAAAATGATCACAACACGGTAACTTTTGAAGTTAAACGTGGTTCAAACAAGATTGAAATCAGACAAGCAATTGAAGAAATCTTCAATGTAAAAGTCGAAAGAGTCAATGTGATCAATACCCGTCCACGTCCAAAACGTGTCGGAGCGCATCAAGGAATGACAAAACAAGTAAGAAAAGCCATCATCAAATTAGCTGAAGGCTCAAACATCGACATTCTTTAATAAGAAGCGTCACAAAATAACGGAAGAATTACGCTATTTCCGGATAACTTGCGTAGGGAGGCATATATACAATGACAATTAAAAAATATAAGCCAACAACTCCTGGACGTCGTGGGATGACAACTTTAGCTAACGAAGAGTTAACTAAAGGTGTAAAACCAGAACGTTCATTGTTGGCACCACTTGATAAAACAGGTGGACGTAACAACTTAGGTCGTATAACAACTCGCCATATTGGTGGGGGACATAAACGTCAATACCGTATTATCGACTTTAAGAGAAATAAAGATGATATTCCAGCGAAAGTTGCAAGTATCGAATATGATCCAAACCGTTCAGCAAACATTGCTTTATTAAATTATGCTGATGGAGAAAAACGCTACATCTTAGCACCTAAAGGTCTAAAAGTTGGCGATTCAGTCTTGAGTGGTAGCAATGCCGATATCAAGATTGGTAATACAAAAGTTCTTGGACAAATGCCAGAAGGTACAACAATCCATAACATCGAATTAAAACCAGGCAAGGGTGCACAATTAGTGCGTTCAGCCGGTACCAGTGCTCAAGTACTTGGTGTAGAAGACAAACACGTTACTGTGTCATTGGCTTCTGGTGAAGTTCGTAAAGTTCTATCAACTTGCCGTGCAACAATCGGTGAAGTTGGGAACGGTGCTCACTCATTAGTAACAATCGGTAAAGCGGGTCGCATGAGACATATGGGCGTTCGTCCAACTGTTCGTGGTTCTGCAATGAACCCGGTTGATCACCCTCACGGTGGTGGTGAAGGTCGTACGCCAATTGGTCGTGTCGCACCTATGACTCCTTGGGGTAAAAAAGCTATGGGTGTTAAAACTCGTAAAAGCAAGAAATCTTCGACGCAATTAATTGTACGTCGTCGTAACGATAAGTAGACGAAAGGAAGGAAAGAGATATGAGTCGTAGTTTAAAAAAAGGTCCATTCTGTGATTTCCACCTAATGGATAAAGTTGAAAAACTTAACGCTTCTAAGAAAAAAGAAGTTATTAAAACATGGTCACGTCGTTCAACTATTTTCCCTCAATTCGTAGAACATACGTTTGCGGTACATAATGGTAAAGAACACGTTCCAGTATATGTTACTGAAGACATGGTAGGACACAAATTAGGTGAATTTGTTCCAACCCGTCGTTTTACAGGACACATTGCTGACAAGAAAGCAGGTCGTAGATAATGATGCAAGTAAAATCAGTTGCGAAAACAGTCCGCGTACCAGCTCGTAAAGCGCGTTTGGTCTTAGACGAAATTCGCGGTCTCGATGTAGAACATGCAGCAGCAATCTTGCGCTATACACCAAATAGTGCATCAGAAGTTATTGCTAAAGTACTACATTCAGCGGTCGCCAATGCAACAAACAATCATCAATTAGATGAAACAAAATTATTCATCTCAGCATGCTATGCTGATGAAGGAATTACTATGAAACGTTTTAGACCCCGTGCCAAAGGTTCGGCGTCACCTATCATGAAACGTACAAGCCACATTACTGTTGTGGTTTCAGAATTGCATAACGAGGAGGTAAAATAATGGGACAAAAAATTAATCCGATCGGTATGCGCGTAGGAATCATTCGTGATTGGGAATCACGTTGGTATGCAGAAAAAGAATTCGGGAATTTACTTCACGAAGATCATTTAATCCGTACTCACATTTTCTCAACAATGAAAGATGCTTACATTTCTCGCGTTGAAATCGAACGTTCAAAAAACCGTGTTGAAGTTATCATCAGAACAGGCCGTCCAGGCGTTGTTATTGGTGTAAACGGAGCCGCAATTGATAAATTGAAAAAAGATGTTGAAAAAATATCAAAAGGCAGCACAGTTAACATTAAAGTATTAGAAGTTGGTAATCCAGATTTAGATGCACATTTAGTTGCTCGCGGAATCGCAGAACAATTAGAACAACGTGCTTCATTTAGAACTGCACAAAAACGTACAATTCAACGTACAATGCGTGCTGGAGCTAAAGGTATTAAAACTGCAGTTTCTGGTCGTTTGGGTGGTGCTGATATGGCCCGTTCAGAAGGTTATGCTGAAGGAATTGTTCCTCTACATACACTTCGTGCGGACATTGATTACGCTCACTACGAAGCAAATACACAGTTCGGTATTTTAGGAGTTAAAGTATGGATTTGCCGTGGAGAAGTTCTTCCAGGACAATTAGTACAAGAACCTGAAGCACCAAAGGGAGGACGTAATGATCGTCGTCCACGTAAACCACGTAATGATCGTCGCCAACCGCGTCGTGATAACGCTGGTGCACAAACTGCAGCGCCTCAAGCTGCAAAAACTGAGCAAGGAGGTAAATAGCATATGTTAATGCCTAAACGAACTAAATATAGAAAACCACACCGTCTTTCATATGAAGGACGTTCAAAAGCCGGTCGTACCGTTGCTTTTGGCGAATATGGTTTAGTTGCTGAATCAGGAAACTATGTCAGTAACCGTCAAATTGAAGCGGCTCGTATTGCGATGACTCGTCATATGAAACGTGGAGGGAAAGTTTGGATTAAAATATTCCCACATTTGGCAATCACTAAGAAACCATTGGAAGTTCGAATGGGTTCTGGTAAAGGATCACCTGAAGGATGGGTTGCGGTTGTAAAACCTGGCCGTGTCTTGTTTGAAATTGGTGGTGTTGATGAAGCAACTGCTAAAGAAGCATTCCGCTTAGCATCACACAAATTAGCCGTAAAAACTAGATTTGTCCGTAAGGGAGAGGAGGAACAAGTATGACAACATTAAAAGAAATTCGTGAAATTGAAAACAAAACATTGTTAGTTGAAATCGATACTCTTAAAGAAGAACTTTTCGATCTTCGCTTCCAACAAGCAATAGGTCAACTTGAAAATCCTGCTCGTCTTCGAGAAATCCGTAAAACGATTGCTCGGATTAAAACAGTGATCACTGAGCGCGAGCTTAGTGACAATAAGTAGGAGGAAACAAAGCGATGGAAAGAAATAAGCGCAAAGTTTACCGAGGTACTGTTGTATCTGATGCAATGGATAAAACGGTAGTAGTCGAAATTACGACTTCAAAACGTCACCCATTGTACGGTAAACGTGTAAACTATTCAAAAAAAATCAAGGCTCATGATGAGTTAAATGAAATTACTGTTGGAGATATTGTTGAGATTATGGAAACACGTCCATTGTCAAAAGACAAATACTTCCGCGTAACTCGTTTAGTTCAAAAAGCCGTAGTGTTGTAGGGAGGTTGTCAAGATGATATCAAACGAAACTAGATGTAAAGTCGCTGACAACACAGGCGCTAAGGAAATCTTAGTAATCCGCCTACTTGGCGGTTCACACCGTCAGTCATCAAACATTGGTGACATTGTTGTTGGTACTGTCAAGGAAGCAATTCCTGGCGGAAATGTTAAAAAAGGCGATGTTGTTAAAGCAGTCATCGTTCGTACAAAATATGGAGTTCGCCGTGAAAACGGATCATACATTAAATTTGATGACAACGCAGTTGTAATCTTAAAAGATGATATGACACCTCGTGGAACTCGTATCTTTGGACCGGTTGCTCGTGAACTACGTGAACATAATTTTATGAAAATCGTATCATTAGCTCCGGAAGTGTTATAGGAGGCTCATATGAAAATCAAAAATGGAGATAAGGTTCAAGTAATTACCGGCTCTTTCAAGGGTACCATTGGTGAAGTCATTGCGGTCGCACCTAAACATGACAAAGTTAAGGTTGACGGTGTTAACTTAATTAAGAAACACATGAAACCTAGCCAAATCAATCCTGATGGCGGTATTATGGAACAAGAAGCATGGATTCATGTTTCAAACGTAATGGCCTATGACTCAAAAGCAAAAGCTACAAGTCGCGTCGGTTATACTGATGTAAAAGGTAAAAAAGTCCGTGTCTACAAAAAGACCGGTAAAGAATTCTAAAAGGAGGTATAGATAAATGAAACTGAAAGAACAATATCAAACAGAAGTATTACCATCATTGGTAAAACAATTTAACTATACTTCTGTCATGCAAGCACCACGCTTGGAAAAAATTGTGGTAAACATGGGTGTTGGTGAAGCCATCAACAACGTGAAATTCTTAGAAGAAGCTGTGGCTGACTTGGCGATCATTACTGGTCAACAACCAATCATTACTAAAGCTAAGAAATCAATTGCGAACTTCAAACTTCGTGAAGAAATGCCAATCGGTTGTAAAGTAACACTACGCGGTGAAAAAATGTATGACTTCCTAGAGAAAATCATCAAAGTTGCATTGCCTCGTGTACGTGACTTCCGTGGAATCAGTGGTTCATCATTTGATGGACGTGGGAACTATACATTCGGTTTGAAAGAACAAATTATTTTCCCAGAAATTGATTACGATAAAATTAATAAAGTTCGTGGTATGGACATTACTGTTGTTACCACAGCAAATACTGATCAAGAAGGCTATGCACTCTTAAAAGAGCTTGGCATGCCGTTCAAAAAGGAGGGTAAATAATGGCTAAGAAATCAAAAATCGCCCGTAACAAACAACGTCAAGTAATTGTCGATCGTTACGCAGAAAAACGCGCCCAACTAAAAGCTGACAAAGATTATGTCGGTCTACAAAAATTACCTCGTAACGCTTCACCTGTAAGAATTCACAACCGTGATTCTGTTGATGGACGTCCTCGTGGATATATTAGAAAATACAACATGTCTCGTATTCGCTTCCGTGATTTGGCTCATAAAGGTCAAATTCCTGGCGTTCGCAAGGCAAGCTGGTAGTTAAAGGAGGAACATTTCAAAATGTATACAACAGATCCAATTGCGGATTTCCTAACACGCATACGTAACGCTATTAGCGCGAAACATGATATTGTAGAAATCCCAGTAAGTAAAGAAAAAGTCGAAATGGCTAGAATTTTGAAAGAAGAAGGTTTTATCCGAGACTATCTTGTGAGTGGTGAAGGAATCAAAAAGTCAATTACTATTGTACTTAAATACGGTCCTAACAACGAACGAGTAATCAGCGGCTTAAAACGAATTTCAAAACCTGGTTTAAGAGTATATGCTAAAGTGAATGAAGTGCCTCGTGTTCTTAACGGACTCGGTATCGCAATCATCACTACCTCAGAAGGCATTATCACAGATAAGCAAGCACGCCAAAAACATGTTGGTGGAGAAGTCTTAGCTTACATCTGGTAAGAAAGGAGACACACATATGTCACGTATCGGAAATAAAACGATTACCATTCCGGCCGGAGTCGAAGTCGAAATCAAAGCTGGCAATGAGGTGATAGTAAAAGGTCCTAAAGGAACTCTTACACGTCAGTTCAGTGATCTCTTTGAATTAACTTTAGATGGTGCAGATTTAACTGTCGCCCGTCCAAATGATAAAAAAGCAGTAAAACAATTACATGGTACTACGCGTTCACTCATCAACAACATGATTGTTGGGGTCAGTGAAGGATTCTCCAAGTCATTAGAACTTGTAGGGATTGGTTACCGTGCTTCAAAAACAGCAGATAAACTTGTATTAAATATTGGTTACTCTCATCCTGTGGAATTTCCATTGGAAGAAGGAATCGAAATTGACGTTCCTAGCGCAACAGCAATCACAGTTACTGGGATTGATAAACAACGCGTTGGAGAATGGACAGCAAATATCCGAGCTACTCGTAAACCTGAACCTTATCTAGGAAAAGGAATTAAGTACAAGGGTGAAGTTATCCGTCGTAAAGAAGGAAAAACCGCAGCTAAGAAATAGTGGGAAAGGAGAAATTATACAATGGCAAAAAAATTATCTAGAAATCAAGAACGAGTTCGTCGTCACATTCGAGTTCGTCGTAAAGTCGCTGGTACAACACAACGCCCACGTCTTAGCGTGTATCGATCAAATGGAAACATTTCTGTTCAAATCATCGATGATGTTGAAAATACAACACTCGTAGCAACAGGATCAGTACAATTAAAACTTGAAAATGGTGGAAACACTGAGGCAGCTCAAGCTGTCGGAACTGAAATTGCAAAGTTAGCACTTGCAAAAGATATTAAATCTGTAGTGTTTGACCGTGGTGGTTATATTTATCACGGACGCGTTAAAGCACTAGCGGAGTCAGCTCGTGAAGCTGGACTAGAGTTTTAAGGAGGAACATGATGAATCGTAAACCGAGAAGAGATCAACGCGAACAAGAATTTGAAGAACGCGTTGTTACCATCAATCGAGTCACTAAAGTTGTTAAGGGTGGACGTCGTTTCCGCTTTGCAGCTGTAGTAGTCGTTGGTGATAAAAAAGGTCGCGTTGGATTTGGAACAGGTAAAGCTAATGAAGTTCCAGATGCAATTCGCAAAGGAATTGAAAATGCTAAAAAGAATCTTATTAACGTTAAATTAGTCAATGGCAGTTTACCACATGTAAACACCGGAACATTCGGCGCTGGGGAAGTATTCTTACGTCCTGCATCTGAAGGTACTGGAGTTATTGCTGGTGGTGCAATCCGTGATATCATGGAACTTGCTGGCGTTACTGATGTATTAACTAAATGTATTGGTTCACGTACACCAATCAACATGATTCGTGCGACATTTAATGCGCTCGATACCATGAAAACTGTCAACGAAGTTGCAGCATTACGTGAAATTAAAGTGGAAGAAGTACGATAGGAGGCTCACCATGAAATTACATACACTACAATATAATGAAGGTGCACGCAAAAATCGTAAACGACTTGGTCGTGGTCACGCTACAGGTACTGGTAAAACTTCAGGTAAGGGTCATAAAGGGCAAAATGCTCGTTCTGGCGGTGGAGTTGCACTAGGATTTGAGGGTGGACAAACACCTCTTTACAAACGTATTCCTAAACGTGGATTTAACAATATTAACCGTATCAATCACGCTGTATTGAATCTTGATTCACTCAACGTATTTGAAGATGGATCAGTTGTTACAATCGAAACACTATTAGAAAAACGTATTATCAACAAAAAACTTGATGGAGTCAAAGTACTGGGTCAAGGAACTTTAGAGAAAAAATTAACTGTTCAAGTTAACGCTTATTCTAAATCAGCTCAAGAAGCAATTGAAAAACTAGGTGGAAAAGCAGAGGTTCTTTAATGAAACTATTAACTGATTTATTTAAAAATAAAGACATCAGACGTAGAATCATTTTTACACTAGCAATGCTTTTGGTATATCGATTGGGAACTGTTATTCCAGTTCCTAATATAGATGCCGTTAAATTGTCTGCAGGACTTGGATCAAACTCATTCCTAGATATGATGAACTTATTGGGTGGTGGACAAATCCAATCATTCTCTATTTTCTCATTGGGAGTTGGGCCTTACATTACTGCTTCAATTATCATCCAGCTGCTTTCAATGGACGTTATTCCAGCACTTACAGAAATGACGAAATCTGGTCAAAAAGGTAAAAAATCTATTGACAAGATTACTCGTTATTTAGGTGTAGTATTGGCTTATGTTCAAGCAATTGGTTTAATCGGAATCTTCAACTCACAAAATCAAATATTACTCAGCTCAACACCAAGTGACTTCTTTTTTATGGGAACGATCATGGCTGCTGGGACAATGTTTCTATTGTGGTTGGGAGATCAAATTACTCAAAAAGGTGTAGGAAATGGTCTATCAATGATCATCTTTGCTGGTATTGTATCTTCACTGCCTAGCACATTCAGTTCTACATTTGTAACCATGACAACCAATTCAGGCACAATGGGCTTGGTTTGGTTTGGAATGTTTGTATTATCTTACTTGGCAATTATCGTTTTGGTTATCTTTATGAACAATGCTGTTCGTAAAATTACCATTCAATATACATCAAGTACAACAGGTTCAAAGGGTAAAGCAATGAATCATTTACCACTTATGATTAACTCAGCGTCAGTAATTCCGGTCATCTTTGCAGGAGCAATCATGAACGCACCAATTATTGCATTAAGCTGGTTAAATCAAGGTACGGTTTATACATTCTTGTCTAAATACTTTGTGTTAAGTCATCCGATTGGATTAGTAGTTTATGCAGTGTTAATTATTGCATTCACATTCTTCTATACGAACTTACAAGTTGATCCTGAAAAAATTGCGGAAGATTTTGGAAAGAATGGCTCATACATTCCAGGGATTCGTCCAGGGAAAGATACGAAACGATATATCAGTACTATATTGAACCGTATTACAGTATTGGGTGCACTATTCCTTACATTTATCGCTTTATTACCTAACTTGTTACCGATGTTTACATCAATTCCCGCTTCTACAGCACCTGGTGGTACTGGTATTATTATCGTGGTTGGTGTCGCATTAGAAACTGTTAAAGAACTTAAAGGCCGCACGGCTAGCCGTAAGTATAAAGGCTTATTCAGTAAATAGGAGGACAAAATAATGAATTTATTAATTATGGGTCCTGCTGGTAGTGGAAAAGGAACCATGTCAGCAAAAATTGTTGATATGGCTCACGTTGCGCATATTTCAACTGGTGACATGTTCAGAGATGCAATCTCAAAACAAACACCGGTTGGGGTAGAAGCAAAAAGTTATCTTGATCAAGGACATTTAGTTCCGGATGATGTTACTGACCGAATGGTTAAAGAACGCATCTCTCAAGATGATTGCAAAACTGGATATCTATTGGATGGTTATCCAAGAAATATCGAGCAAGCCAAAGCGCTTGAAAACATGACCAACGAGATCAATCGTCCCATTGACATGGTAATCAACCTTGAAGTCGACTATAAATTATTAGTCAGACGTATCACAGGAAGAAGACTGTGTAAACAATGTGGTGAAATTTACCATATCGATAGCAAACCTTCAAAAATTGAAGGAATTTGTGACGTATGTGGTGGAGAACTTTATCAAAGAAGTGATGACAATGAAAAGGAACTGGAAGTTCGATTTGAAATATATGAAGAACAAACAGCCCCTGTAATTGAATACTACCGAAATAAAGGACTGGTTAAAGATGTCGATGCAGCGAGACCTGTTGAAGATGTCATAAAAGATATTGAACAGATTTTGGAGGCCATTTAATGATCACAACCAAATCAGAACGAGAGTTAGACTTAATGCGTATTGCAGGCGTAATTGCGTTTGAAGCTCAAGAGCTAATCAAACTGGCGATTAAGCCAGGTGTTTCTACGAAACATCTCGATAAAATTGCACACGAATTCATTCTATCTCAAGGTGCAACACCAGCGTTTCTTGGTTATGATGGTTTTACTGGTTCCATCTGTGCTTCAGTGAACGAAGTATTGGTTCATGGTATTCCTAGTTCTAGTGTAATTCTCAAAGAGGGTGACATTATATCTATTGATATCGGTGCAATTTATAAGGGATATTACAGCGATCATGCTTGGACTTATCCTGTCGGTGAAATTAGTGAAGAAGCCAAACACTTACTTAAAGTAAGTGAAGCATCGTTGTTTAAAGCAATCGAGCAAGCAGTTGCTAAAAAAAGAGTTGGTGACATCGGCGCAGCAGTCATGGAAGAAGTTCTCCCACATGGTTACCATTTACCTGTAGAGTATACAGGCCATGGCGTGGGTTCTGAAATGCATGAAGCACCATATGTTCCAAACGTTGGTATTAAAGGCAAAGGGGCACTCCTTAGAAAAGGAATGGTCATTGCAATAGAACCAATGGTTCAAATCGGCACTGCAAAAACTGAAACACTAGAAGATGGCTGGACGGTAGTATCGAAAGATCGTTCCTTAACAGCACATTTTGAACACACTGTATTGATATTAGAAGATGGGTTTGAAATATTAACTCGAACAAAGGAGGCATATAAACATTAATGAGTAAAGAAGATGTTATTGAAGTAGACGGCGTAATCTTAGATACATTGCCAGGAGCAATGTTCAAAGTAGAACTACAAAATGGTCACGAAATATTGGCTCACGTATCTGGTAAAATCCGCATGCATTACATTCGCATTTTACCGGGAGACCGCGTGACTGTAGAAATTTCGCCTTATGATTTATCACGTGGGCGCATTACATTTAGACATAAATAAATAATAGAAGGTTTTAGGAGGATTCAAACATGAAGGTAAGACCATCAGTTAAACCAATGTGCGACAAATGCCGAGTCATTCGTCGTAAAGGTAGAGTAATGATAATTTGTGAAAATCCAAAACACAAACAAAGACAAGGATAGGAGGATTCACCATATATGGCACGTATAGCAGGAATTGATATACCACGTAATAAACGCGTAGTAATATCATTAACATATATCTATGGAATTGGCTTAAATACTTCACAAAAGATTTTAGCCGCAGCAGACGTAAGTGAAGATGTTCGCGTTAAAGATTTAACCGAAGATCAAACAAACGCAATTCGTAAAGAAATAGAATCAGTCAAAGTTGAAGGTGATCTTCGTCGTGAAGTAAACCTAAATATCAAACGCTTGATGGAAATCGGGTCAAACCGTGGTATCCGTCACCGTCGTGGACTTCCAGTTCGTGGACAACGTACAAAAACAAATGCACGTACACGTAAGGGACCTCGTCGTACAGTCGCTGGTAAGAAAAAATAATTTTAAATTAATAGGAGGATAACTTAATGGCAAAAGCAAAAGTAGCCCGTAAACGTCGCATCAAAAAGAATGTTGCGCGCGGTGTCGCACACATCCATTCAACATTCAATAATACAATCATTACAATTACGGATGAACAAGGAAATGTGCTAGCATGGTCAAGTGCAGGAGCACTTGGTTATAAGGGTTCACGCAAGTCAACACCTTATGCAGCTCAAATGGCATCAGAAGCAGCAGCGAAAGCAGCTGTTGATCATGGCATGAAAACAGTAGAAGTAAGCGTTAAAGGACCTGGACCGGGTCGTGAATCGGCAGTTAGAGCTTTACAAGTTGCAGGACTAGAAATTAGCATCATCAATGATGTTACTCCAGTACCTCACAACGGATGTCGACCACCGAAACGTCCACGTGGATAATCAATATTATTAAAAAAAGTATATTAAAAAATCAAGGAGGTATTCATAGATGAACAAATTTGAACGTGCGTCATTTGAAGTACAAGAATTCGACGAAACAACACATTATGGTAAGTTCGTTATTGAGCCACTAGAACGTGGCTTCGGTACAACAATGGGAAATGCATTGCGTCGCGTCCTATTATCATCTCTTCCAGGTGCCGCCGTCTATTCAATTAAAATAGAAGGCGTTTACCATGAATTTACATCTATTGCTGGTGTAGGAGAAGATGTTACAGGGATTGTATTAAACGTAAAAGATCTTGTCTTGAATGTGAGTGATGATGAAACATATACATTACGCATCTCACAAAAAGGACCTAAAGTTGTAACTGCTGCAGATATCGAATGTCCAACCAATGTTGAAATCTTGAATAAAGACCTCATCATGGCGACATTAGCAGAAGGTGCGGTTTTAGAAATGGAGCTTAAAGCTCGTAATGGTCGTGGCTATGTTGGTTCAGAAGAAAATAAACTTATTTTCCAAAATTCCAATCAAGGCATTGGCACAATCTTTACAGATTCTATTTATACTCCAATTGAAAGAGTTAAATATAACGTTGAACAAACTCGTGTTGGTCAAGATTCAAAATATGATCGACTCATCATGGAAGTATGGACAAACGGTGGCATTGAACCTCAAGTAGGACTTTCAATGGCAGCAAAAATCCTTATGGACCATCTTGAACAAATCGTTTCCATTAAAGATTCTGTTTTCGAACAAGAATCACTTATCAAACCTGATGTATCAGGCGTTGAAAATCCAATGGCAACTATGATGATTGAAGATCTTGATCTATCAGTGCGTTCATACAACTGCTTAAAACGTGCAGGAATTCAAACTGTTGAAGAGTTAACTCTAAAAACAGATGATGAAATGATGCGTATTCGTAATCTAGGTAAAAAATCATTAAAAGAAGTTAAAGACAAACTCCATGAGTTAGGTCTTGGCTTCAAATCGTTTGAATAGGAGGATATTAGGATGAAAAACCGTAAACTTGGACGTGATTCAGCTCACCGTAAAGCATTACTACGTAATCTTGCGACAAGCTTAATTGTTCACGGCCGTATAGAAACAACAGAAAAGAAAGCAATGGAACTCCGTTCAGTTGTTGAAAAATTGATCACACTTGCAAAACGCGGCGATCTTCACGCACGTCGTGAAGCTGCTAAAGTTGTCTTCAATGTTGTCGACGAAAAAACTGGCCAAACAGCACTTCAAAAATTATTTGAAGAAGTTGGACCTAAGTATGCAGACCGTAATGGTGGGTATACTCGTGTTATTAAAACAGAAATGCGCCGTGGTGATGCGTCACCAATGGCAGTCATTGAATTAGTTTAATACATGAAACATTTAGATACAATGAAACGCTATGCCATTGAGCACGATGTTCCCATCATGCCCAATGAAAGCATTGAATTTGTCTCTAAAACACTGAATGAAAACAAAGCCGCTACGATCCTAGAGATTGGAGCGGCTATTGCTTTTTCTGCCAGTGCTTTAGTTTTAGACAATCCCAACAGAAAAATAGATACACTCGAAAGAGATAAGACACGATACATGCTAGCTATTGAGAATGTTGATAAACTCGGTTTATCAACATCAATTCATGTCATACTTGCTGATGCACACCATTATTGTGTAGAAAAACCATATGATGCACTGATCATTGATGCATCAAAAGCGCAAAACTTATCATTCTTTAAACTGTTTTTTGCTTATACAGATACTGTCTGTATTATAGACAACGTAAACTATCACGGATTCGTTGATCAGGCAGGATTCGAAACCATTTATTCTAGAAGCTTGCGCTCTATGGTCAAACGAATCAGAGAATTTAAAGAATATTTAAATTCAAGAACTGATTTGATTGTAGTAGAGCACGATATAGGCGATGGAATGATGGTCATTAAACGCAAATAAATCAATTTTATAACATTAATTTATTTAATATGTTAAAATATACTTAATGAAGGAGGCAATAGAATATGAAAAAAATATTTCCATTAGCTTTACTTGCGACAGCAATAGGTGCTGCAGGTTATATGTTTAACCGCCAAAATAAGAGTCATGTAGAGAAAACAATCACTGCACTTGATGACCTCGGCGAAAGTGCTGAAGAAACGGTAAGAGATCTTGCCAAAGAAATAAGTGAAGTATTAGAAGACTAGCCAGTTTATAGAAACTGGCTTTTCTTTAGCGTTAGAGCGTCTAATATGGTAAAATATTAAAGATAAACAAGTGAGGACAATATGAAAAAAACATTAATTGAGCGTTTAGTGCGCTACGCAAAAATCAATACTCGAAGTGAATCCAAATCACAAAGCATTCCTTCAACCAAAAATCAATATGACTTACTCAACATTCTCTATGCTGAATGTGTGGATATTGGTTTAGATAAAGTGAAAATGAGCGAGTTTGGAATTGTGACAGCAACATTACCTTCCAACACAGATAAAGATCTTAGAACCATCGGCTTTATTGCTCACGTTGATACAGCTGACTATAATGCTGAAAACGTCAAACCACGCATCATAGAAAATTATGATGGTAAAGACATTGTTTTAAATGATGAATTAAATATCGTCTCAACAGTGGCGATGTTTCCCAACCTAAAAAACTATGAGGGGGACACCCTGATTGTTACTGATGGAACCACACTCCTTGGCGCTGATGATAAAGCAGGTATTGCCGAAATCATGACAGCCATGCAATATTTCATCAACAATCCTGATATTAAACACGGAGACATAAAGATTGCCTTCACCATTGACGAAGAAATCGGCACAGGCGCATCATCTTTTGATGTTGAAGACTTTGATGCTGACTTTGCTTACACCGTAGATGGTAGTACACTGGGCGGCCTGGACTATGAAACATTCAACGCTGCTGAATCAGTCATTAAATTAAATGGTGTATCAGTACATCCTGGATCAGCAAAAGATACCATGATTAACGCAGGCATCTTAGCGATGGAATTCATGAGTGGGTTGCCATCACAAGAAAGACCAGAACACACTCAAGACCGAGAAGGGTTCTATCTATTAACAAACTCTAAAACAAACATTCAAGATGGTGAATTAGAGCTGATCATTCGAGATCATGACCACGATTTATTTGAAGCTAAAAAAGCTCGAATAAATGAAATCGCAAACAATATGAATGAAAAATATGGCTATCTTGCCGTTGAAGTGAATACTACCGACACATATTACAATATGAAAGATATCATAGAAGAAGACATGAGCATTGTTGAACTGGCAAAAGAAGCCATGCTATCAATTGATGTTAAGCCCATAATAACAGCAGTACGCGGCGGAACAGACGGTTCACGTCTTTCCTTCATGGGTCTTCCATGTCCCAACCTTTTTACCGGTGGAGAAAACTACCACGGCAGACACGAATTTGCCAATGCCGATGTGATGGTCAAAGCATGCGAAACCATCATTAGAATCATCGAATTAAACGCAAAATAGAGGTGCTTAAATTGAACCAAATAAAAATTAATAATCTAAGTTTTTCTTATGATGAAAAAATAAATGCTGTTGATAATGTAAGCCTTAGTGTTAATAAAGGTGACTATGTGACCATTATTGGACATAACGGCAGTGGTAAGTCCACACTGGCCAAATTAATCATTGGTCTTTTAGTTGCGCAAGAAGGGGAAATCCTCATTGAAGGCATCCCACTGACTGATGAAAACGTTTATCAAATGCGAGAAAAAATTGCCATCGTATTTCAAAATCCAGACAACCAATTCATTGGTGCTACTGTAAGAGATGACATTGCATTTGGATTAGAAAACAGACAAGTTGAACCCAGCGTAATGGATTCCATCATTGACAACTATTCAGAACGAGTGGGCATGAAAGAATTTCTCAATCATGAACCCACAAAACTTTCTGGTGGACAAAAACAACGCGTCGCAATAGCGGGCGCTTTAGCCATGAGACCGGAACTGATAATATTGGATGAAGCCACATCAATGCTCGATCCAAAAGGAAGAAAAGAAGTCAATGATTTGGTTAAACAACTCCATGAAGATCACGAAATGACAATTTTATCTATCACACATGACATAGAAGAAGTTAGCATGAGTGATTATGTTTTAGTTATGAATGAAGGTAAAATACATTTCCATGGTACTCCAGAACAAATCTTAATGAAAACACAAGAATTAATTGATTTGTCTTTAGACGTGCCATTTTCAGTTAAATTTTATAATGCCATGAAATCTCAAGGAATCGAACTCTCGACTCCTTATGATTTAGAAGGGATGGTTGATGAATTATGTCTATTGAAATCAAAAATTTAAGTTTCGAATATTCAGTCAACACACCTTTCCATTTTGATGCTCTAAAAGATATCAGCGTTAACATAAAAAAAGGGAAAATAACTGCCATCATTGGTGCGACAGGGAGCGGTAAATCAACACTTGTTCAACACCTTAACGGCCTAAATCAACCCACTTCTGGATCCCTAGTTATTTTTGATCATGTCATTAAAGCGGGCGAAAAAGCCAAAAACCTAAAAGCGTTACGTGCTAAGGTTGGTTTGGTTTTTCAGTTTCCTGAAATGCAATTATTTGAAGAAACAGTTTTTGTTGATGTTTCCTTTGGACCTAAGAACTTTGGATTCAGTGAAGAAAAAATAAAACAATCTGTCGAGACTGCCCTTAACCTGGTTGGGATCGATAAATCTCTTTGGGAACGCTCACCCCTAGACCTCTCTGGAGGCCAAAAGCGACGCGTTGCCATTGCAGGTGTCATTGCATCAAACCCAGAAGTGTTGGTCCTAGATGAGCCTACAGCAGGCCTAGATCCACAAGGTTCAAGAGAAATGATGGCGCTCTTTGTCAGATTAAACAAAGAACTCGGAAAAACCATCATTATGGTCACCCATGACATGGATCATGTTTTGAACTATGCCGACGATTTATTGGTTCTTGATAAAGGAACAGTTCACTACTCAGGTTCAATGAACCAGTTCTTTTCTGATTTATCTAATTTAGAAGCCTTGGGATTTGTTTCTCCAAAAATATTACAACTCAAAAAATCACTTCATGATTGTGATTTATCCACCTCTGATTCTTTGGATTTGGATGAACTTGCAAAAAGTGTTACAGGGGGACTGAACAGATGAAAAACTTCACATTAGGCCAGTACCTTCCTTTAAATTCACCGATTCACCGAATTGATCCACGCATGAAAATTGTATCCATGATTGTTTTGATGGTAGCCATATTTACTGCGGATTTTAAAGGATATGCTTTCTTATTGGTGGTCTTAGCCATTATGATTCTTTTATCTAAATTAACCTTTAGATTTATTTTAAAATCTATGAAACCGATGTTATTCATGTTGGTATTCCTATTCATCATTAACTCATTAATTTTAAAAACAGGAGATCTTGTAATTGATTTTGGATTTATAAAACTTTATTCTGATGCCATTAAGCAAACAGTATTTATTGTTGGTCGTTTGGTTTTGATGATTATGGTCACTACTTTGCTCACGGCCACAACGGCACCTTTAGATTTAACATTGGGCATCGAGGACTTATTGAGTCCACTGCGCCGTTTTAAAGTTCCTGCTCATGAAATCGCGATGATGATTTCAATTGTATTGCGCTTCATTCCAACTCTGATTGAAGACACGCAGCGCATCATGCAAGCACAAGCGAGCCGGGGTGTGGATTTGGACGAAGGAAAAATTAAAGAAAAAGTTACAGGTATCATTTCAATGATCGTGCCTCTATTTGTTTCCGCATTTCAACGTGCAGAAGATTTAGCTGATGCCATGGAAGCCAGAGGTTATTTTCCGGGTAAAGAAAGAACACGCTATAAACAACTTAAAATTCTTCTGAGTGATTGGGTCGCATTAAGTATTTGTGTCATTATTCTGGTGTCTGTTCGCATGATTGGCATTTATTAGTGAAATTTAAAGTAACAATTAAATATGATGGCAGCCAATTTTCTGGTTGGCAAAAACAAAGCAACAGCAGAAGCATCCAAGAAGAAATTGAAAAATCACTTTATAAGATTACAAAATCAAAAACGCAAATTCATGGATCTGGAAGAACTGATGCGGGCGTCCACGCTTTAGCTCAAGTGTTCCACTTTGAAAGTGATTTGAATATGACTGCTATGAATTGGAAAAGAGCACTCAATGCGACGTTACCAAAAGACATGATCATCCTATCAGTCATTCATATTAAAGATGAGTTTCACGCAAGATATCATGCGCGATTTAAGTCTTATGAATATAAGCTTAACATGGGTGTGTATGACCCTTTTAGACGGAACTATGAATTTCAATATAACAAAGAATTGGATATAAAAATGATTAGAGACGCTTTACCCATATTCATTGGGACCCATGATTTTACGAGTTTTAACGCAACAGAAGTTAAAATTTTGGAAAATCAAATAAGAACCGTGGATTCATTTGATCTAAAAGAAGAGGGTGACCATCTTATCTTTACTATTAAGGGTGACGGATTTTTGCGCTACATGGTAAGGATGATCATTGCTGCATGCGTCGAAGTGGGCAATGGAAAGAAAACAATTGAAGAAATAAAAAATATTTTGCAGGCCAAGGATAAAGAAGCTTTTGCTCGTAATATTGATGCAAGGGGATTATATTTGGTTTGTGTGGATTATGATGAGGGGTGGGAATATGATGAACAAATTTGAAGTTATCATGCAATACAATCCTTATGAGAACGAAGGGCTTAACCTTGAAACACTTAACAAACAAATAGACTTTGTTTGGGATGATTACACCATTGATAATTATAATTTCTTAGTCTTATCTAGAACGGATAAGCCAGCTTATATGCAACTAAAAATTGATGAAGATTCATTCTATGTACTGGAAGTTCTAGAAAATGAAGTCTTGTATCAAATAAGATTGGATGAAAAGTCTACGATAAAATCCTTATTTAAAGGTTATTTAAAAGAGTTTGAGCTGGATTTCTCAGTGTTTAAAAACATCACTGATCTAATATAATAATCAAGTTGAACCCAGCTTGGTTATTTTTTTAAATGGAGGCATTATGATAAAGACTTTTATTAAGCTTGGCTTTACTGCTTTTGGGGGTCCTGCTGCTCACATTGCAATGTTAGAACAAGAAGCAGTGGAAAACCATGGATGGTTAAGCCGTGAGGATTTCTTAGATTTGGCATCCCTCACCAACATCGTACCCGGACCCAATTCAAGTGAAATGGTTTTGGGTGTTGGATATCATGTGAACGGGATAAAAGGACTCCTACTTGCAGGTGTGTCATTTATGATGCCAGCTATACTTTTAGTTTTATTGATTTCTTCTTTTTTCTCACAATATTTAGGTAATGAAATAATTGTAAGTATCTTAGATGGAATGAAACCAGTCTTATTTGTGATGATATTAAGAGTAACCATGAAATTTTTTAAACAAAGGATTAATGTTTTTGAAGATTATATATTTTTGGGTTTGGCTTTAATCTTATCCATACTTGGTTTTTCTGAATTATTTTTGATTGTCATAATGGGTGTATTATTTTCTTTTAAATCAAAACAAAATCAAAATCATAAATTATTGAGTGTAGAACCCATTTCATTATGGATGATTTTTTTATTGTTTCTCAAAATAGGCGCAACATTGTATGGAAGTGGTTATGTTTTATTATCATACCTTCAAACAAATTTTGGTTCTTATATTGAGAATCAGAATATATTGAGATCATTTCTCATTGGCGAACTGACGCCTGGTCCTGTATTCACCAGTGCCACTGCTTTGGGTGTATTTTTGAAAGGCCCATTGGGAGGTTTGGTTGCGACTTTGGGAATATTTTTGCCCTCATTCATCATCATGATGATTTTAATGCCATTACACCAACGATTTCAGGACTTACCATTGATAAAAAGAATCTTCAAAGGAGTCAATCTTGCTTCGATTGCTATATTAATGATGGTTTGTGTCTCTTTGGCTCAGTCAACCTTCGTTGATGTACAAAGTATTATATTAAGCTTCGTTGTAATGTTTGCGATGTTTAAATTAAAGCTTAATCATTACTATGCGTTGGCTTTAGCACCTGTCTTGAACTTGATTTTTTCTATAATAGTTTAACTTAGAGACGCTTTATATCTAAATATGAATTGTAAGATGAAGTTGTCCACCCTCTAAAATAAAAAAACATCAGTTGATATTCTATAGTATCATTTAG
>CBDUDQ010000016.1:0-21083 GCA_965365985.1 uncultured Erysipelothrix sp.
ACACTAAACTTTACAGGTCTCATTGTGTGAAACCACACTAAACTTTACAGACCCTTTAAGAATCAATCTTCTTTACATATGTTAATTAAGTTTTAGCTATCGAATCTGGTTTCTAGTGAATGACTCGATGTTGATTTTGATTCAAAACAACCCAGTTCATAAATTCAATAGGAATTGCATTAACCATTGTATTCAATACTTTTGAAAAATGTTCAATGCTGCCTTCTTCGACATCACTTGTATCTAAGTCTTTTTCATCTTCGCTAAATAATGTTAGAAGGTGAAAGTTATCATCGGTCATAAGATCCAATAATTCTTCTGCTTCTTTTAGGTCTTGGTTTACATATCTCAGGACGCACAGCGGCAATAACATTTCAAGACGGTCTTCTTCTTCATGATCAAGATACAGCATCTCAGCACTGTCAATGTCATTTAAGTGTAGAAGACTGTTCATTAAAATGTCTCGAACACATAAAGTGTCGTTTCTATCTAATCTTAATGCCACTATAGAAAGATGTTTTGCCTCAAAATAAAATTGAACAGCATTGAGGGCTTTAATTTTTTCTACCAAAGTCAGTACAAAGGGTCTTGTGACTGGATCAATAAAAAAATCTCCCAAATCCTCAATGTCAAAACGATTTTGTGCGATCATATCTTCTTCTACTTTATAAAAAATACCATCAATTGCTTTAAGGCGATCATAAGGATTTTTAATGAGACTTGTTTTTAACAGTTGTGCTTCAATTGAATCAGGTTCCATAACAAGGCACTCATCAACCAAACGTCTTTTTTCTTTTGTATTGTTCTCTTGTTTCGCTTTTTCTAATAAATCAGTAAATTTTTCCATTGTATTTTCCTCTCAAAGGTTTTAATAATTTTTGACTCTTTACTAAGTTTAATCTATATATTTCTTAACATAAGGTCTGAAGAAATATATAATTTTATCTTGCATATAGTAAATGGCTAATGCGACTGCCACACCAGTCATCACTCCAAAGATGATATCCGTTGGGTAGTGGACATATAAGTAAGCTCTTGAAAATCCCATCAGTGCCGCTAAAAATAAAAATGTTTTTCTTAGAGGTGTTCTATTGAAATAGAAGATGAAAGCCACTGCAAACGATGAAGCAGTATGACCTGAGGGAAATGATGAGCCTACCGGTGCTTTTAGGATCAGTTCAAAATCGAGTAATATATAAGGTCTTGGTCTCATAAATAGTGGTTTCAACATCACATTGACTAAAAAGACTTCAGCTACCAATGCGATTAAAGCAATGAAGGCGATTCTTCTGGTCTTCTTAAACAAAGCGAAGATTAAAATAATAAAAAACCAAAGTTCGGCATGATCTCCCAATCTTGTATAAAATCGAAAAAAACCATCTAGAAATGGATTTCTCATTTTTTGTATAAAATCTAAAATATAAATATCCATCTCATCTCTCCTTCATAATTATAAATTTATTTATTCTACTTAAATTCTAAGTAGATGGTTAATTGACTCTTTGAATTTTTCTTTGTTTTCGGTGCATGTAAACGCGATAAATGATTTCCACTAATACAATCGCCAGGGCGATGGTCACAGAAATTGTAAACGTCTTAATCAATAAGCTTAAACCCAATACAAATTCTGAACTGATGAATGCATTCATTGATTGAAATGCCGCAACCCCAGGAACCAAAGGGAAGAATCCAGTCAGGTTATAAGCTGTCGCGGGAACTCTTGTTCTTTTAGCATAATAGATTGAGAATATGGATACCACAACAGCACCCAGAAACGTTGCCGAAACTTGACTCATTTCCAACATCGTGAATATTTGTGTTGCGGTCCAACCAAACATCCCTGTAAGACCACATTGAAAGAGAATTCGTCTTGGTACGTTTACGACAACTCCAAAGAACGCTGAAGCAATAAAACTACTCAATAATTTAAGAAATGTTATTTGCATTTAGTCGTCCCCCTCACAGTAATTGAAATCCAGCCAATACCCCAGCACCAATCATGGCCGCGATTAACATGGCCTCAACCATGAAAATTGTTCCTGAGATGGTATTCCCTACTAAGAAATCTCGAATTGAATTCATAATTTGAATTCCTGGTACCAAGATGATGATGCTTCCGATAATAACCGTATCCATATTATGAATCAAACCAAAGTGATTGAAAAATAGGGCCATGACAACCGCAAGGAAACTCGCGAAAAACTCTTGTAAGAAACGGACTTTCATTCCCTTTAGATCAAATTGATATAACATATAAGCAAAAAAACCAATAAACGTCGTCACAAATAAATCTTTTATATTGCCATCAAAGAGAATCATCATGAATCCACTGATCATCCCTGCACTCAGGTTCTTAATCCAAGTGGGCGTGTTTATATTGTTTTTATCTATTTGTTGTAATTCTTCGAATAAACCCGTTGGGTCGGTATTTCCTTGAGCATAACGTCTGGAAACATCATTGACTAAAGCCACTTTTTGAAGGTTGGTAGTTCGCTTGGTAATGCGTTTCATTTTAGTGTTGTTTCCGCTTCTTCCAGTAATGAATATTCCCGAAGGAATGACAAAGCTCATTGCGTCCTCAACCAGTTCGCTGCCTCGCAATATACGGTTCATGGTGTCTTCAATACGGTGCATTTCTGCACCATTTTCCATTAATATTTTTCCGGCAATGATGGCAGAATCTAACAACAGTTCTTCTTCATCGATTATCATGATAAACCTCCAATCTTCAGCTTTTTGGCCATTTAATTTATTATATCACATTGACAAGCATTCTAAGGTGGCATATAGGATACTCTGTAAAATAATCGAAAAAAACATCCCATTAAAGCTAAAGGGATGCTTATACTAAATTAAAACTTCGACATACAAATCCTGAACCGCTTTAAATGAAACCAAAAGTTCTTTATCTTCAATGGTTATATGGAATGGCCCTTCATAGGGATCAACATTAATGAGTTTAAACTTACTTCCTAAGTGGAACCCTAAGTTTTCAACATAAGACAAAAGTTCGCTTCTGTCTTTTACACGAACCAATCTCGCCTTTTGGCCTACTTTTAGTTCTGACATTAATATAAGATCATGTCTTAGATTTGCGCCATTACCATAGATGATGGAGCCGTGAGGACAAAATTTGGGTTTGTCCAAATAATCATTAAGTTTTTCAAACAAGTGATCTGAAGTAACATGTTCTAACAATTCAGCGTCTTCATGAACTTCATCCCATAACAAGCCCAATTCTTTGACTAAGAAAAACTCCCATAAACGGTGTTTCTTGATGAGTTGTTTTCCTTCTTCGAATGCATGGGGTGATAAAGTAAATCCAAGTTTTTCATCTCGCAAGACATGACCACTTTTTATTAATTTCTTTATCATCTCGCTGGATGAAGCCGCAGTGACCCCTAATGTTGAAGCTAAATCCTTATTGCTTAGTTTTTCTTTTCTTTCGTTGTTAGAAAAAATTGTTTTTATATAGTCTTCTTTATTTTTAGTTAGCATAAATCGAACCTCCCATTAGGCATCCCTAATAATTAAATTATAACTCACTCATGTAAGATACTCAAGAATAAAGTATAATAGAAACATGGAGGTATGACAATGAAAATAATATGGCACGGACATTCTTGCATCTCAATCGAAACTATCAGTGGTTATCGCATTTTGGTAGATCCATTTATTACAGGTAACCCCACATCCGACTTAGAAATAAATCGCGTTAAAGTAGACACAATCATACTCACTCATGCTCATGCAGATCATGTGGGTGATACCGTCGCATTGGCCAAGCGCTCAAATTGCGATGTCATTTGTAATGTTGAACTTGCTGATTACCTTAAGGAGAAACATAATCTTCACGCCTATGGTATGAATATTGGCGGTCAAAATAAATTTGTTTTTGGTACAGTAAAATTCACTCAGGCCATTCACAGTTCCAGTTATGAAGGACAAACTTTAGGGGTCGCTGCAGGCGTTTTGATCAGCGATGAAATCTCTACAATATATCATGCAGGTGATACTGCTTTATTCTCAGATTTAAAACTATTGCCACCGGTAAACTGTGCATTCTTACCCATTGGTGATTACTATACAATGGGAATCGATGATGCGATCAAAGCAGCAACACTCATTGATTCTGAAATGTTCATTCCAATTCACTACAACACATTCTCGGAAATTGAACAAAACCCATATGAATTCATTAATAAACTCCCTGATGCCAACGGCATGGTACCAGAAATTGGAGAAGAAATAGAACTTTAGCAAAAAAAAAAAACAGAGCGATCTGTTTTTTTTTGCTAAAGTGTATTGAAAGATTATCTCTGTATAACACCGCCGAGATTTAGAATTTCTTTTTTAAGCTCTTCATAGTTTATTTCTTCGATGAGACCTTTATTTCTAGCTGCTATGGCGCCTGCAACGCCTGCTGATTGACCAATTGCCATACAAGTAACACTTACTCTACTTGATGCATGGGCTTCATGAGTTGCGCTTATTGCTCTACCTGCTACCAATACATTTTTTAGAGCAATGGGTGTAATCATGTCTAAATCGATTTCATAATTTTTAACTGTTTTCTCTTCAATGAATTCCATCTGAGCTGAATCTGGGGAATGAACATCAATTGGATATGATCCAACGGCAATTGACTTCTCTTGTTTTGCTCCTGATAAAACATCCATAGGTATTAGAGTCTTCTTACCTACAATGCGGCGTGACTCCCTGACACCAATAGTACCAACATCTATAAGATGTGAATTCTTGAAGGGTGCAATGTTCTTTCTCATCCATTCGAATAGCTCAAGCACTTGAGTATTTCCCTCTAAAGTTGCGTCTGTGAGTTCTTGCGAGTTCAAATTATTTTTGTTTAAAACTCTTGTAGTATTTACAAATACTTCATTGGGTTGAACCCCTTCGAAGAATAAGAGTCTGTCCCTAACAATTGGAAAACTTTCACTGTTTCTCACTTCATTAAAATAACCAGAAACTGCCACGTATTCCATGCGTTCTCCACTTTTGATTTCGTCGCTCACTGCAAAGTTATCGGGATTCTTTGAAACATCATCTCGTATGCTTTCTAAATCGACATTACCTAAAGAGAAAACCATTGTCATGGGCTGGACTTTACCATCTGTCTCTCTTCCAATTTCGAATTCTGCGCCCGACATTGCTATAATATCAGCATCTCCAGTTGCATCAATGAAAACTTTGGATCTATATTCTTTTTCAAGTCCATAACGGTCTTTAGTAATCACACTTGTGATAATATTATTTTCTAATCTTGTTTCGATTACACTTTCGTTAAGTTGTACTGTGATATTTTCTTCTTTGTTGATTAAATTCGTTTGAACCACCTGTAACATTTTAAAGTCTACAGGTGTGAGTGAATGAGCAAAACCTATAGGATCATTTACGTGTCCTTTACTCCCATTTAAAGAGATTAACTTATCGATGATTTCTTGTGGAATTCCATTAACAATCTGTTCCTTGTTTTCTCCTATGAAAGGAACAAGTGGGCCTACTAAGGCATTGGTATTCGTTCCTCCAAAAGTAGATGTCTCTTCGATTATCAGTGTTTTTGCACCACTTCTTGCACTTGAAAGTGCAGCAATTACCCCTGCACTTCCTGCACCAATTACAATTACGTCATAGTTATTCATTTTTTTTCTCCATTCTTACTTCAAAAGTTCGACCCCATGGAAGCTGTGCTTTCACACTAATTCCTTTTGTGAGATCGTGTTTTTTTATTTCAGTGTTTAATTTAGATGTAATCCAACTATTTGTTTCTTCAGAGTAAATCTCTTTCCAAAGATCCACATTTTCTTTTTTGAATTTATCATTGAGTTTACTGCGCACAACGCCTTGGTATAGTGCATCATCAATTAATCGCATTTTTAGATAATCCTGATTTGTTTTTTCTTGATCAGCAATCACGCAATCCAAGATCAAAGTTCCAATTGCATTGCTTGATGTATTCCAAGCACTGTAAGCGATGAGTTTGGAATCTTCAATTTCATTTAAAATAAATTCTAAATTTCTAATGTCTCCACCATTTGCATAGGATATGTCCAAAACAGCAATTTTATTTCCTTTATAATCAGCCTTGTTATGAAGATCATTGGAAACTAGAATGTTTTCATCTATTAATGATTCAAACGCTAGGTCAAAAGTTCTCTTTTTCGGGGGGATTATTTCTAAGATTATTTGTGCTGATGAATCATCAAATTTTATATTGGCTATTTCAAGAGATCGATGTAAATTTTCCATCACAGATAAATCCTCGTACGGGGCCACAAACGTATCTTTTAGGAAATTTTTTTCTATTAATATTTTTGTATTCTTATTGATTACTCTTGCAATCAAGAGAGCAACCATCTCATCAGTTCCATTTTTTACTTTTGATGTAGATTCTAGATTATTTTTATGAATGAAGCGATTGATTTTTTCTTGCTCTACTTTATGGAGTCCGTATTCATGGGTGTCTTCTTGCACTAAAACCGCATAATCTAAAATCTTATTTTTCAAGAGTTTTAAAGTAGAAATGTTCATTTGATGATTTCGATCTCTGGTTAGTAAATAATTTTCCAATACAGAAGCATCTATTCTTTTAGTTATTAAATTCAATTGTTCTTCGAGTTCAGGATGTGTTTTTACTTTTTCGACTAATTGAGAATACAGAAAAATATCTTCCCATTCTTTTATCTTTGTTGTATCAGTTACAGTTACTGTTAATCTCATGATCACTGAATAAGCTAAGATTTTCAACTCTGGGTTGATTGCTTTGAGTTTTTCTAAAATCTCAAGCCTTTGATGAAAATATGATATGGGGATAGTTGTGTCATAAGACCTTCCTTGAACAAGACCACCGTAGCAAAGCGCATCGATAGATAATATTAATATATCTGTTTTATCTATGTCTTTGAATAAAAAATCATTGACCAGATTTGAGTCTGCGGGTCTCATAAAATGTCCTAAAGCTTCTTTAGGAGCCATATCTAATTGGTAATTTTCAATATTTTTCATAGCTTCTAAGACCATGTCTGTATGGCATGGTCTGTCGTCAACTGGGAGTATTTTTATAGTTTTAATTAATTGCATCTAATGCTTCTCTGAAGGTTTTCACAGTATTTGAGAAGGTTTCAAGTTCGTTTGATGTAACAATTGCGCCAATCATTATGCCATTGAATCCAACTTTTTTTAATGAAGGTAAGTCTTCGACTGTAATTTTCTTTTGAGTAGGAAGTAAGGTTGGGATTTTTACTGCTTTATTTATTTGTGAGTAGTGTACAAGGTCTCTAAGGTTTAGTGCTGTTCCGTATTGATCCGGTGCAACGATGCTTACTTCTAAAATTTCTGCTCCGATTGCTTCTATTTCTTTAATTTCGTTTAGGTCATAGGTGTCATTACAAGCATACATTCTCGTAATTTTATCTTGTGTTAGTGTTTCACTTACAGCATCATGAAGATAGACTGATAAAAAATCGAATTCCTCTTCTAAAACATTTTTAAAGTCTTTTCGAACTACCTCTGTGCTGCCACCTAAAACGACACCTACTGGTACTGGGGAATTTTTTAAGAGTTTTTCAACAAACTCTCTTTCTTCATCCATTGATTTAAAATCTGTGCCACTTGCGTGATGGTGAACGTTTAAGTGAATTTTTACTGCATCAGCACCATTTAGCCAAGCAGCTTCAACAAATTCATATTCATTTTTGGGGCAACTCACTACTAGGTTGAGTTTTCCGTTTTTCATCATTTCAATAAATTTCATGATATACCTCTTCTATATGTTTTTTGACTTCTTCTAGTTTTAAGTTTCCGTTTTTTATTAATACTAAATATTCATATATTACTGGATTATTTTCTACTTGAGTCATCATCTGAGAAAACATAATGGCTGATACTTCGGAAATAATCTTCAAATCTTTTCTTTTTTCTTTTTTATACCAAAATGGTTCAACTTCTTCAATGTAATGATAGAGTTCATGCGCGATGTGGAGTTCTCTTGATTTGGTTTCACCCATGTAATGAGTGTATTCTTGGACCCAAATTGGATTGATCCATATTTTTCGTTTGCCTGCGTCATTGGTATATTGTGCATGAACATCATTGAAGTAATGATAAGGTTGTTCATCAATGAGTAATGAGCTTACTTTTAATAGTGTCTCTATGTCTTTGTATTTATCTATAATATCTTCGGTCGATTTTAATATTTTTTTATAAATATCATTCGGATTTTTAAACCGTTTCAATTGATTTAAATATAGTTGCTTATTTATTTTATCCGCGTCGAGTTGCAATGAAAATAACTCTTTCATCTTCATCCACCCCTTCCAGGTCAATGCTTACCAATTCTTTAATTTGTTCAATATGCATCAAACCTGAATAATCAAAAGTGCGATACTTACAGAACATGATGACTTCTGGAATTGTTTGACCTGCATCACTGAATGTTGATAAGTTATCGCTTAGATGTGAAATCAATGCTTCTATATTTTTAACCTGACCATACACAGCTTCTGCATTTTTTCTTCTGTATTTTACAATTCCATCATGTGAAACCACGACAATGTGTTCATTATTTTTCTTTAATTTAGATAAGAATCCTTTTTTTATTTCTTTTACTTGAAGAATTTTAATGCCTTCATTTAAGGCAATGATGCTTGCTTCTCCGTTTTCAATTCCAACAGATACTTTAACCAGTTCAAAGAGTTCCTCATCTGACATGTCTACTTTTTTTCCTTGACTCGGATTAATTTCATTTGCTCCTGTAGCAGTAGCTATTAATACGTGATTCATTGCATCAACTTCAATGGAAATTTCTACTGTTTCTTTGAGTGCTCCCATTTCGAGCATTTTATCTAGTATGTCGAATCTTATTTTTTTTATGTCTTCTTCATCAGGATTAATCACACTGCGTTCTATTGTTTCAGTTATCATGGCTAACGCTACACCAATGGTTGAAATATAGGGTGCGTTTTGTACGACTTCTGATTTTACTTTGAAACGTTCTCCCATAAAATGTGTCAGTACTCCAGCACTCCCACCGCCACCATAGAGTGTTATGTAATTTTGATCGAGTTCATAATCGTCTTTTAGTTCTTCAATGATTTTCCAAATTTGGTCACTTGCCATACCGAGAACTTTTTTTGCGAGTTCTTGAGAGTCCATTTTCATATAAGTTCCAAAAAATTCCCAAATATGATCATTTATTTTATTCATTTGGTATGAATAATCATTTTTTGGTATGATCTTTAGATGGTTTGCTGCGCCCGCCAAGGTAAAGGCTAATTTTTTATTGTCTTTGTCTTTAATGATAAGATAATCACTTGAGTCTCCTAAAATTGGCTGTATTTTTTCAATTTGAAGAGAGTTGATGTCTATGTCCCCAAAACAATCATAATTTAAGTTTGCAAGATGAGAAGAACGGGGGCCAACCATGAGTTTCATATTTTCATCTGCTCTTATCATGGTTCCACCTGCTATGGCTGTGGTTCTAACATCTACTGATTTTAAATAAGTTTTATGACCACCTACACTCGCATTTTTTACCATGACTTTACCATCTTTTATGACTGATATATCAGCAGAAGTTCCGCCGATTTCCATAAAGATGCCTTCTGAAATTTTTTCATACATTATAGCTCCGGCAATCCCAGCAGCAAGTCCTGACAACATCGTCAAGATTGGTCTTTTCTTTACCTCTTGGATATTCATAACACCGCCATCAGCGCGCATTATCATTAAATCTTTTTCAATTCCTAAAGCTTTAACAACTTCTTCTGTCATCAATGATGTTTCCATCATTTTTGGAATCAATGAACCATTGATTCCAGCTGTTCTTGATCTTAATTTTAAACCAAATAATTGAGAAATTTCATGACCACCTGAGGCATATAATCCCCTTTCTTGTGCGATTTTCATGACTTTGAGCTCATTATCAGGGTTTTCTATTGAAAAGGATTCAGAGGCCACTATGACCTCTGCCCCTCTCTCAAGCAATCGATCAATCGCTTTTCCTATTTCAGAATCATTAACCAAGTTTGAAGGAATAAATTCATGAAAGATGTGCAGTTTTCTATTTGGGGCGAGTTCTATTTCTGGTACATTGGTTTCATTTTTTGCTGATGCACCATCTCCCATCCCTATAATTCCAATTTTTGCGACATCCCCTTCAAGTAAGGCATTTGTGGCTTGTGTTGTTCCATGAGAAATGAAACTCACGTTTTTTACGCTGATTTCATTTTCTTCTAAAAGACTTTGAATGACATCAATAATACCTTGAGCCACACCTTGAGGACTATCATGTGTTGTTGGAATTTTCTTTTTTGCAATTATTTCTAAAGTTTGATTGTCTATAACAACTGCATCTGTGAATGTTCCACCCACATCTATCCCGATTCTAACTTGATTCTGATTCATATATTACCTAACTTTCTATTATCCTAGCAATGGAATTTTTGCAACGAATACTGCATAACTAAGTATAATTAATGTAATAACCATACCGTAAATGAATACTTCTTTTAATATGTCATTGACATCGACATTGACATAATCAGCAACCCAAATGTTTTGTGAGTTAGTTGGGTCTCCGAATCCTTGCATGTTACCGTTGGCTCTTAGTGCCCAAATGATTGCCATTGGACTGAATCCAGCTGCACCAAATAAAGCAGGTAATGCACCACCAATACCATAAGTATTCAGAGGTCCTCTATAGAGCGCTAATACTGAACCTAATGTGAAACCAATAACATAAGTCAGTGGATTTTGTAGGTATTGTACTAAGAACTTGATTGTAGGTCCTACGATTGCTTGAACAGCGGGATATTGTACCCCTTTGATCAAAATACCCAATCCAATCATCAATAAAATTACTCCTGCAACATCTTGAGTTCCTTCTAAGAAACTTTGGGAAATTAATTGCATTTTTCTGTTAGACTTTGTTGTGATTAAAACATATAAAATTGCGACTACAATTGCGATCTCTGGTGGTACTGCTAATTTTAATAATTGTGCACCAATCAAAATCACTACTGGAATAATTGGGGCCAACATAGCAAGCTTGCTGACGTCTTCTTTATTTTGTGCAATGTTTGTATCCACTGCCCATGATTTGACAGTTTTTGTTCTTTTGATGTTTTTGAAGATATATACCATAGGAACAAAGAATGCTACTAAATACATTGGCCATGACATTTTAATTAAAGCTTCTTGTGCAGCTGCTGCACTGTCACCAAACATTGGTGCTAAAATTGGAATGAATGTTGAATAGTTCATCGGGTTAAGAACGCCACCTGAACTGAAAGCGAACAAGAATATTACACCTGCATGCAGCGGTTTAATTCCTGCAGATAGCATAATTGGTAATATTATTGATCCAACTAGGATGATTCCACCCAATCCACCAATTGCCATAAAGATTAAAGATACGACTACATAAAATACTAGAGCTAAAACGAATGGTCGATCACCTGCGAACTCTGCCGCTGTTTTGATGATTTTTTCAATTACGTTTTGTTTCATTAGCATTTTTGAAAATGCTGATGCGAATATAACGGTTGCGATTGCTCCTGCGAGCATTTTAACACCGTCGCTTATTACCATACTGAAGATACCAGCATTCTTAACGACTTCCCCATCGACTGTCGTATTGAATGGTAATAAACCTAATAGAGGTTCAACGCCTGCTGCTGCGACTACCGCAACCAAGAATCCCATGACCGGTAAAGCAACTATTGTAGGAATTTTCTTTTTCATCATCATAATAATGAATCCGAGAATAATTCCAAATATTAAAACTAACTTAAATGTTTCCATTTTTTCTCCTTTGCAATTTCTTGCTACGCTCATAACTTAACTTTTAGTAGAGATCAAGTCAATTCATAAACCTATGAATGATAACGTTTACATTGTTTATATTGCTTATAATGACTTTATTTACATGATTAAGAGCCGATTTAAACCCTTTTGTAAATATTTACATAGAAATAGTCTATAATGTATGTGGAGGTTTACACATGAATAAAAAAAATATTGTCTCATACCTAACTTATCACATCAATGAATTCAGCTCGACTGAACAAATAATCGTAAACTATTTTTTAAGTGCTGATGAGGTCCAAAATTTAAAAATTACAGATTTATCGGAAAAGATCTTCGTATCTACTGCCACAATCAGTCGTTTCGTTAACAAAGTTGGCTTTCGAAATTATAAAGAATTCCTTTATGAGTTCCAAAACAGTTTAGATGAAATCAAAACTTTAGAAGGAGAAAATAAAGAAATCACTCAATCACTGTGGCATGTACACAAAGATTATTTCATCAAGATTTATGAGAATATTTCTAAGTTAGACTTAAATGACATTGCCAATAAAATATCTAGAAGTAAACTCATCTACACGATTGGTTTTGGTAAAGCTCAAGACATGACTGAAATGTTGTTGTTGAGATTAGAAACAATAAAACCAGGAATCAAGAATGTTTCTCACTTAGAACACATGCTTTATTCAGTTGAGAATGGTTTAAATTATGAAAATCTTGTCATTGTATTCTACCAGCACAACCATTTCAAGCAAGATGTTGAATTGCTCATTGATTTATGTCAAAAGAAGTTCATTCCAATTATCATCATTTCGCTGTCTGCGGATCTTGATACAAAAAATTATGCCAGTCTTTATAAGTTGTATCCTCAGATTGATGCAACCGTTCCAATATATTCAACGACAATGTACGCCCCTTATCTGATTTTTATAGATTCTTTATATTCAACAATAGAAAAGAAGATTAAAAATCAAAATCAGTCGTTTCAAAATTTCTACTAAAAAACTGAATCTTTTAAGATTCAGTTTTTTGTTGTGTCTCTGCCGTTATAAAATGTTCTTTAAATTCAACAGGAGTGACGCCTATGTTTTTCTTAAAGACCGTAGAAAAATATCTTTGATCTGTATAGCCTACTTTGTGGGCCACTTCATAGATTTTGATATGTGGATCCAGTAAAATTTCACAGGCTCTTTTCATTCTGACACTGATGAGGAACTCATGGAAGGTATATCCCATTTCTGATTTGAAGAGTCTGATTAAATAACTTTCTGAAACATTGATGAGTTCACATACAGTTTGTATGTTGATTTCTTCTCCGAAGTGATCGTTGACGTATTCTTTTACTTTTATGATGTTGTCTTCTTTACTGTTTTCTGATTTTTTTAATTTCAAATCTAGGGCTTCAAGGACGTTTGTTTGTGATTTCTTTTGGATTTTGTCTTGTCTTTCTTCTATTCTTATAATTGATTTCTTAATGGCATTTTCTAGGTCTACATCAGAGAAAGGTTTTAGAAGGTAGTCAATGGCGCCCAAGCGTATGGCTTTTTGTGCAAATTCAAAATCTCTAAAGGCTGTGAGAACGATAAATTCTACGTTGAGTGATTTATCAATGGATTGAATCATTTCCAGTCCGTCCATGATGGGCATTTTGATGTCTGTGATGACGATGTCGGGTCTAAGTGACTCTATCATTGCTTTGCCTTCTTTGCCGTTTTTGGCTTCTCCTACGACCTCACAACCATAGTTTTCCCAAGGTGTGGTTAAAACCAGTCCGCGTCTTACAGTGAGTTCATCTTCTACGATAATAACTTTGAGCATCTTAATCCTCCTTGATTTCTAAGGGTATTTTAATGAGTACATTGGTGCCTTCCCCAAGTTTAGATTGAATGTCTAATCCATATTGATTGCCGTAATATAGTTTGATTCTTTTTTGCACATTATGAAGTCCGATGCTTTTTGTATTCACTTTCATCAGGAGTTCATTGAGGTTTTCATTTGTTCCTACGCCAGTATCTACTACTGAGAAGTATAGATAGTCTTGGTCGGCCCAAATATTTAATTGAATGATGCCATTTTCGTCTAGGGGTTCGATACCATGGACCAGCGCATTTTCTACTAAGGGCTGAAGGATTAGTTTCGGTATGACCATGTGTTCGATGCCTTCTTCGATATCTAATATAAATTTGAATCTATCAAGATATCGAAGGCTTTGAATGTTCATGTAAGATTTAACAAACTTCAGTTCTTCTTCAATGCTGACAAAGATGGTGTTGGTGTCCATGCTTCCTTTTAAGATTACTGAAAGTTCAGTAATCATGAATGCGATGTCTTCGGTTTCATTGAGTTTTGCTTTCCACTTAATGGAGTCTAGTGTGTTATATAAGAAGTGTGGATTAATTTGGGATTGTAGGGCTTTAATTTCTGTGATTCGAAGGAGATCTTGTTTAATAAGTGTTTCGTTATTTTTTTCCGCAATTCTTTCTAGTAGGGCTTTGAACTGTTTGGCCATTTCACCGATTTCATCTTCTCTGTCGGTGTCGAGTTGTGTAATGATGTCTGATGAGTCAGCATCTTTTACCAGGCCAGCTAAATCTAAGATGGGTTTAAATATGGTTCGGCTTAAATACAGACCAATAATTCCTACCAAGATAAATGATATGACCATGAATATTGTGATGAATGATATGTATGATTGGGATTGGTTGAATAAGAGTTCGTTTGACATGAATCCATAATATGTCATATCGTGTATGGCATCTTTATAGGTCATCATGATCATGCCATCGAGTTTTTCTTCGTTATCTTTTGAACTGGGATCGAATCTGTTTTCAACGAATACATTGTCTAAACCTGAAAAGGAGCTGATGAAAACAGAGTCGTTATAAATTATTGTATTGGTGGGTCCTGTAATGATGAACTGTATGTCTCCTAAGGAGGAATCTTTAATGGAGTATATTATGGATTGAATCATTTCTGACTTTAAATCTAAAATTAAGAACCCTTTTAAAACATCTTCTTCATATATTGCCTTTGTAAGGCTCAGTGCGTTGAGGTTTCCTGATCGGTCTCTGAACGGATTGCTGTAAATACCAATATTTTTGGCTTCTTTGGCTTGTCTGAAGATTCCCCAGTTTTCAAATAGGGGGAGTGAGTATACTTCGGGGACTTCGCCGGTTGATACTGTGGTTTTTGCTTCTAAGTCAATATAAATCATGCTCATGACTTTTCCTTTATTAGAAATAAGTGAGAACATTTCTCTTCTGAGTTCGTCTTCGTTGTCTTTGTTTTCTATATAGTTCAGGAAGATCTCATCGCTGCTGAAGTCTTCAAATTTTTGGTGGTAGAGTTCAAGAGTTTCATTTATGTTTGATTTAGAGGATGCCAAAGCGTCTCCAATTCTCGTTTCAACAATTGCTTTTGAGTTTGAGGTGATGAAAAGAACAGAGAAAAAACCCAATAAGAGTAGTGGAATCATTGCCGACACTAAAATGGTTGTCGTCAATATTGATCTGAAACTCTTTTTGGGTTTTGTTTTCATATTAAATCGCTCTCCTAAACTACGGACACACGTCCTTTACTGATAATACTGAAGATTAGGAAAGACAGAATCGTTGTGACTGTAAGGATTGTGGCCAGTGCTGCGGCTGTACCGAAACTTGCTCTTACGACTTCGGTATAGATTGCGACTGAAATGGTTGCTGTTTTCCCTGTATATAACATTATACTCGAACTCAGCTCATTTATGGTACTTATCCATGATAATATGGCGCCGGATATGATTCCTGGCATCATTAATCTTGCTGTAATTTTAAAGAATGATTTCATGGGTGAGACGCCCAAACTGATTGATGCTTCTTCAACGGATGGGTCTACTTGTTGTAGCATCGCACTGGATGATCTAACAGTGTAGGGCATTTTCCGGATAACATAGGCAATAATCATAATGAAGGGGGTTCCCGCTAAAATGATGGGTCCTTTGTTAAATGAAATCAATAAACTGATTCCCAGAACTGCGCCAGGGATTACATATGGGAACATGACTAAGATATCCAGTAGTTCTGATGATTTACCTTTTCTTCTGGTAATGAGGTATGCCACGATGATACCAATAAAAATGATGACGATAATGGCAATAAAGGAGAAGGTAAACGTATTTTTAATGTTGGTTCCAAGTTTGTAGAAGATGGTTCGATAACTGTCTAAGCTGAAGCCTTTGACAAATATGGGTCCGTTGGTCTTAATAAAGGATGTAATCACAACCACAATTTGTGGTAAGAATGTGATGGTTGCCAGTGTGAATGCGACCAGTGTCCATAGGAATCGAGGTCCTTTTCTTAGTTCAACAACTTTTGGTGGTCTGAGTGTACTCATGGTATAAACTTTTTTGTCGACCACTCGTTTTTGGTATAACAAAACGGCTAAAGAACATGCGACTATAATTAGTGAGAGTGCTGATGCAAGTCCAGCATTCCCGCCCATTTCACTCATATATTCTTCGTAAACAAGTACGGGTAATACTTTATATCCTTCACCAATTAACATTGGCGTACCAAAGTCTGCGAGAGAGGACATGAAGACCATGATGGCCCCTGCACCAATTGTAGGTAGGATTACTGGGAATGTTATGTTTAACATTCTTTTAAATTTACTTGATCCCAGGTTTTCAGCGGCTTCTTCTAGTGAAGAGTCGATACTGCCCAGTGCTCCTGATACGTAAAGATAAACGAATGGGTATAGTTTCAATACGAAGACGAGGATGATGCCATTGAAACCGTATATAGATGGAATGCGAATCCCAAAATTACTGATGAAGTTGGTGATGACACCGTTTCTTCCCAATAATACGATCCATGAGTATGCCCCAATGAATGGGGGTGACATCAAGCTCATGATAATCATGACATTAATAATTCTTTTGCCCCATACATTATATCGTGTCATAAGGTATGCGAAGGGTACTGCAAATACGACTGTAATTATGGTTGTGATGACTGATACCAAAAGGGATCGTCCCAATGTCGCATAGTAGTATTCATAAGTGAAGAATGTTTTAAAGTTTTCGAAGCTGAATTTTCCGCCGGCATCTTGAACACTACTTTTAAAGAGTGAGAAGAATGGATAGACCAGAAACACCATGAAGACTAAGAACACGCCTATCTTTGCGAAAAACCAGAAATCGAGTTTTTTAGGTCTGAGCTTATTCAACATTGAGTTTCACCATCCCACTTTGATCGTAAACAATAATGTGTTCAACAACTGGAAGTAAGTAAATGTCTCCTTCAGGTCGAATGCCAGAACTGTTTTGGGTGAATTCGTTTACTTCGATAGTTTGGCCATTTTCAAGTAGGATCTCATAGGAGATAAAGTCACCTAAGAATGTAGCGAGTGTAATTTGTCCTTTGATTCCAGTGTTATCTGAGAAAACGAATTGTTCTGGTCTCACTGAAATCATGACTTCTTGATGATCGTGTTGCTTTAGGGCTTTATTAAAAACATAGTCTCCAATGGCAAGTGTATTATTATCTTTTACAGTTGACAAGATGAAGTTTGATGTTCCAATAAAGTTAGAAACAAACATTGAATTGGGTTGTTTATAAATAACGTCGGGGGTATCAATTTGAATGACCTCTCCTTTATTCATAACAGCAATTCTGTCTGAGATGGCAAGTGCCTCCTCTTGATCATGGGTTACATAGATTGTAGTAATGTTGAGTTGTCTTTGAAGTTTTTTAATGATTGTTCTCATTTGAACGCGAAGTTTCGCATCCAGGTTGGATAGGGGCTCGTCCATCAATAGAATCTTTGGTTCTATGACTATGGCTCGTGCCAGTGCAACCCGTTGTTGTTGGCCCCCTGACAGTGCATTGGGCATGCGATCTTTAAGATCACTGATTTGAACTGTTTCAAGTGCATTCATGATGCGGCGATGGCTTTCCTCTTTGCCTACTTTACGAGCTTTGAGTCCGTATGCAACGTTATCGTAGATGCTTAGATGAGGGAAAACAGCGTAGTTTTGAAAAACCATTCCGATATCTCTTTTATGAGCGCTTATATCATTAATTGAAGTATCGTTGAAGAAGATTTCTCCCCCTTCAATGGTGTTGAATCCGGCAATCATTCTCAGTAGGGTAGTTTTACCACATCCTGAAGGTCCCAGTAATGTAAAGAATTCCCCTGTCTTAATTGACATGCTGACATTTTTGATCGCTGTGAAATCCCCATATTTTTTTGTGACATCGTTAATATTTACATTTGTACTCATAGTTTTTCTCCTTTAGTAAGCAAAAAGAGGTTGCCCTCTTTCGCTTATGAACTTTATTTTCCGACTAGAATGTCTTTCCATTGCTTAAGAATTGCTTCTTTTTCTGTTGCTGCCCATTCGAAGTCATAATCTACTAATTTAATAGATGAAAGTACTTCTAGACCTTCTGGTGGTGTAGCATCATTACGAATTGAACGACGGCTCAATTTAGCAGACATAATTTCTTGTGTTTCTTTGCTTAATACAAAGTCGATAAATTTATGAGGGTTATCCATGTTTTTAGCACCCTTAATGATAGCTGCGCCATCAGGAATTGCGGATGTTCCATCACTTGGATAAACAATCTTCACTGGAGCGCCAGCAAGAACAAATTTGATTGCTTCTTTTTCAAGAGTTAATCCTACAGAGTATTCTCCATCGGCAACCCCTTTATAGACACCTGATGAACTTGATAATACTTTAACATCGAGTGCACCATAGAAGTCTTTGATGAATCCCCAACCTTTTTCGTTGTCTCCACCAGCTGCTTCAATCATAGTAGCTAAAATAGTATAAGCGGATCCACTCTTAGCAGGATCGGCCATAGCAATTTTACCTTTGAACTCTGGTTTAAGAATGTCAGCCCAAGATGTGGGTGCACTTGCTTCTTCTACCAAGTTAGTGTTATACATGATAACCATTGGAAGTGGGCTTTCACCTGTCCATAGATTGTCTTTGTCATAGTATTGTTTATCAATAAATTCTAGTTCTTTTGAAGCATATGGCTCAAAGAACTTAGTATAGGATGCCAATGATTCAGCACCACCACCCCAAAGAATATCTCCAAGTGGATTTGCGGTTTCGGATTCAACTCTTTTTAGGAGTTCTCCTGTACCAGCCGCAACAACTTCTACTTTAATCCCTGTTTGTTTTTTGAATTCTTCAACAACCAAGTTAATAGTTTCTGCCGGATGCGGTGAATATAAAGTCAATTCATTGCTTTCTACTGGTGGTTTTTCATCATCTTTGTCCTTTGTTCCTGAACAAGCTGCCAGTGACAGTACAATGAAACCCAAGAGCGTAATTCTCAATAATTTTCGCATTTAATTTCCTCCTTGTAAACGCTTTCTAACTCTTGACTTAACTTTAACACATGATTTTCACTCAAACAATTATCTAATCCGGTCAAAGTGTTCAAAATATGGGATATTAGTTGATAATCTTTGCCATATAGCTTAGATTATATACTTAGGAGGACTATTATGATCAAATTCGGAACAGGTGGATGGCGCGCAATCATTGGCGACGAGTTCACAAAAGAGAATGTACAGAAACTAGCACAAGCTTTAGCAATGGAAATTCAAGAGAATGGCATCGTTATTGGTTATGACCGACGTTTTCTTTCGGATTTAGCCGCAGAGTGGCTGGCAGAAGTATTTGCTGGTAATAATATTAAAGTCTACTTTATTGAAAAGGCAGTCCCAACTCCAATTACTATGTTCGGAGTTAAAGAACTTCAAGCAAATTATGGTTTGGCCGTAACAGCCAGCCACAACCCCGCCCTATACAATGGCGTTAAAATATTTACCAAAGGCGGAAAAGATGCAGGACAAGAAATAACCAACAAATTAGAAGAAAACTTGAAAAATCTTGTACCTATTAAAACAATTGAATTTAAAGAAGCCATGAAACAAGGCCTTATTGAATACTATAAACCTAACAATCGATACATTGATTCAATTTTGGACTCAATGGACCTACAAGCCATCCGAGATGCCAACTTAAGAATTTTAGTTGACCCAATGCACGGGGTATCAAAAACATCCCTTTCAATTATTCTTAACTCAGCAAGATGTGATGTTGATATTATTAATGATCGACATGATACACTATTTGGCGGTAAACTGCCTTCTCCTGCATCAGCAACCCTTCACAAGCTTCAAGACATGGTTGTCACCCAAGGATATGATTTGGGTATTGCGACAGACGGAGATGCAGATAGAATCGGTATTGTCGATGAATTCGGATCTTTCATTCATCCAAACCTTTTAATTGCTCTTTTATATTTCTATCTATTAGAATACAAAAACTGGAAAGGTGGGGTCGTTAGAAACTTATCTACCACTCATCTTCTGGATGCAATCGCAAAAGATCACAATGAAGAAGCAATAGAAACACCCGTAGGATTCAAACACATCAGTGAGAACATGGAAAAACATGACGCTCTTATCGGTGGAGAGTCCAGTGGCGGATTAACCATTAGAGGACACATTTCAGGTAAAGACGGCATCTTCGCTGCCACACTGCTCGTCGAAATGATTGCCATCACAAAGAAATCAATTTCAGAAATGATCAGAGAACTCTATTTAAGATACGGAAGCTTCTTTAATCAAGAAAGAGATTACTCATTTACAGATAAAAAGAAAACAGACATGCAAGCACTCCTATTTGAAGCAAAAGAAATTCCTAATTTTAAATTAGAAATTGAAAACACTTCTTACATGGACGGTGTTAAAGTTTACTTTAAAGATGGCTCATGGGTATCCGCACGGTTCTCCGGAACAGAACCACTCATGAGAATCTTCAGTGAAGCAAAAACTCACCAAGACTCAATTGAACTGGTTCAAGCATTTGAAACTTTCTTAGCTATACATCCTAACTAAAGGAAAAGGCCTATCTCATATGAGACAGGCCTTTTTAATACTAGAGAGAAAAATATTATATTACAGGAATTATTCATTGCTTTCAATAATATTATGTATTGATAGATCATTTATTTATTTATTTATTATTCATTAAATAGTCAGCTACCGCCTGGTAAGCGGGAAGTGAATAAGCATCATTGGCTGCATTGGCAGCTATGGGATGTGAGGCCAGCCGTACGATAACCATCTCTGCTTTTGGATCTATATAAATCGTTTGCCCATGAACGCCCCGGGCTGCAAAAGCGCCATCGGCATTTTCTGTCATCCACCACATATCGCGATACGACCAACCTTTGAGTGTCGGATGGTCCGACTTC
>CBDUDQ010000017.1:0-20785 GCA_965365985.1 uncultured Erysipelothrix sp.
AAGAATTGCTCTTTTGAAAATAGTCGCGCATCCGAGATAGCATTTCGAAAACGGTGGTCTTTTTAATCATCATATATACTTCGTAAAAATTTCCTTTAGCAATTAATAGAGAGGATCATCATCAATATGGTAAGGTCGCCTTCATAAAATCACCTAAGGGTTTGGTTATTAAAATTTCCAAAAATAAAATTGAAACTACTTCAGGGACATAGACATCCTTTTGAACTAAAGTTAAGAGTCCCGACTTTATATCACGCTCATATAAAGTTAGATTATTTGTATCGCGATTTCCTACCACCAAATAATTCTCTTGGGAGTTTAAAGCAAAATCTCGAGGGTGCTTCCCTTCAGTAGAAATAAAATCAAGAAGTTCCAGTGTGTAATCGTCTTTAACACGATACATCACAATTGAATCATGACCTCTGTTACTGGCATACACAAAACGCCCATCTTTCGAAATACGAATGGCACCCCCAGAACTCTCAATATCGTCATTTGGTAAAGTTGTGATAGTTTGAATACACTCAAAGTCAAACTCGTGATCACGCAAAACCTGAACTGTATTGTTGTGCTCTCCCAAGACATAAACATAAGGCTCACTTGGGTGGAATACCAAATGTCTTGGACCCATACCTTCTGGCGTTTTGAATGTAGCAATTTCATTAAGCAAACGATATTTGTGAATCGTATTCAATCCCAAATCACAAACATACAAATCTTTTGATTTAGGATCCACATCTACAAAGTGTGCGTGAGAGCCTTGACCATAATCAAAGACTTTTTCTAAGTCACCTTTTTGATGGATATGAACGCGACCATGATGATAATTGGCATCATAAATATAATCGTTTTCTTTGTCATAACGAACATAGCACGGTGGAGTTTGAGAATTAAAATAAGATTCAACCAAACTGGCCTTATTCCCATCAAAATCAAAAATCCCGATGCCCCCTTGACCCTCTTCTTGATATATAGAATAAATACGGTTTGTATCAGCATCAAAATCCAAATATGTAGGATTCGAAGCTTTAACAACCAAATTCAAATCATTCAATTGACCATTTTTGAGTTCAATTGAATAAATTCCTTCACTCTTGTTTTTAGTATATGTACCCAATAATATTTTTGTCATAAAAACCTCCTTGATTCATTATACCATAAGAAAAAGATAATTTATTTCATCAAAAAAGACATTTTAGAGGATAATATGAAACCCCCAACCACAATTTCATGATTCATTGAGAAGAGATCACCCAAAGACTATAATTAAGCCATGGAGGTTATCATATGAAAAAAATAAAAATCGTTACTATTGGGGGTGGATCAAGCTACACCCCAGAACTCATGGAAGGCCTGATTGATCGATCAACAAAACTAGACATTAAAGAACTATGGTTAGTAGATGTTGAAGCAGGAAAAGAAAAATTAGAAATCGTCGGAGCGATGGCAAAAAGAATGGTCAAAGCCGCTGGACTTGACTGGGAAATACACCTCACACTAGACAGAAAAGAAGCCCTGAAAAATGCTGACTTCGTCACTACACAATTCAGAGTAGGACAACTCGACGCAAGAATTCGTGATGAGAGAATCCCATCGAAATATGGACAACTTGGACAAGAAACAAATGGAGCGGGCGGTATATTCAAAGCATTCAGAACCATCCCAGTCATATTAGACATCATTAAAGACATGAAAGAACTTGCTCCGAATGCATGGCTCATCAACTTTACCAATCCCGCAGGCATGGTCACTGAAGCCGCAATTAAATATGGCGGATGGAAAAAAACAATCGGTCTGTGCAATGTTCCGATTGGATCCACTAAACTCAATCATGAAGCCATGGGATACGATGAACATGACAACATCCTATTTCATAAGTACGCAGGACTCAACCATTTCCACTGGCATCGCGTTTGGGATTTTGATGGGTCAGAAGTAACACAAACAATCATCGAACAACTCTTCAACGAAGAAACAGAATTTTTCAAAACAAAATTAAAAGAAGTTAAAAATATAGAACCGATTCCCTATAACTATGAACAAGTAAAAGATCTCGGAATTTTACCTTGTGGATATCATCGTTATTACTATATCGAAAAAGATATGTTAGAACAAAGCTTAGAAGCATACAATAAAGGTGAAACACGCGCACAAATTGTAAAAGAAACAGAAAAAGAACTTTTTGAACTATACAAAGATCCAGCGCTGGATCACAAACCAGAACAACTCACCAAACGAGGTGGAGCACATTACTCAGAAGCAGCGTGTGAACTGATCTCAGCCATACACAATGACTCAAGAACAGAAATGGTTGTAAGCACACAAAACAATGGCACCATCACAGACCTTCCATATGATTGTGTCGTAGAAGTATCCTGCGTCATAACAAGCCACGGTGCAGAACCATACAACTGGGGGTCTTTCCCTCCTGAAGCAAGGGGCCCACTACAAGCCATGAAAGCAATGGAAGAAGTAGTTATCCAAGCAGCGGTAGATGGCAACTACAACAAAGCCATGTCAGCTTTCACAATGAACCCACTCATTCAAAGTGGTCGATACATTAAAGACATGCTCAATGAAATGCTTATCGCAAACAAAGACTACTTACCACAATTTAAAGAAGACATAAAAAGACTAGAAGATGAAGGCGTCGAATATCACGCTTAATCTATGATATTATAAAGAAGCACAAAGGTGCTTCTTTTATAAGAAAGAGGTTATTATGAAAAAAATATTCGTTACTGATTTAGACGGCACATTACTGGATGACAAAAAAGTTTTACACATCGAAACCATCAATGCCATTCAAAGATTAAGAAAAGATGGGCACCTATTTGGTCTTGCGACTGGAAGACCGCATCCCTCAGCCCAAGTCGCCATACCCAAGATGGAAGACATCTTCGACTTCGCCATATTTAACAACGGTGCCAATGTCCACGACTTCAAGGACAATGAAATCAAAGACCGATTCCCATTAGACGGAGACACCATCAAAGAAATCATAGAAACATATGAACCCCTCGGTGCCAATCCCCTTATATTTGTAGGCAGAACTCTCCATGCATCAAAAGAAGACCGATACACCACATACCTCCAAAAAGCAGGATTGGATATTGTTTACGGTAAAGTCATGGACCACATTCAAGACAGCCACGAAAAAATCATCTTCTCAGTCTTTGATGAAGTAAAGAAGAAAGCTGTTCAAACTGCAATAGAAAACCCAGATCCCAGATATCATGTATTCTTATCTCAAGAGGAACTCATTGAATTCATGGATCCAAGAATCAATAAATGGGTTGGGATCGAATGGATCTTGGATAAATACAATCTTAACAAAGAAGATACCGTCACATTTGGTGACAATGACAATGATTTACCAATGATCGAACATGCACATCTTGGAGTGGTCATGTCAAATGGGAGTGATAATGCCAAAGCACTCGCGAAAGAAATCACTGAATTTTCAAATAATGACCAAGGTGTTATGCGCTTTCTTGAAAAATACCAAGCAAAATAAAATCATCCGTTAAATATATTAAAAAATAAGCCCTTAAAAAGGCTTATTTTTCATTACCAGACTCAACAATTTGAGCGAATATATCATAATCCAAAGAAAATATTAAAGCATACAATAAATCCAAAACCAACTGAATGGCAGTTCTAGAAGAATAGGAAGCCATCTTTGTCAGAAGTTTCTCGGATGTTGGAACATGAACCACCTCATCAGCAAGCATGCTCAAACGGTTTTTATCAGGTCCTGTAATTAAAATCACTTCAATTCCCCTTGATTTTAATTTCTTCATAATCTTAAAGTTTTCTTCCCCTTTACCATAATAGGAAATCATTAATGCCAAAGACCCTTTCGGTTGCGTGCTTGATTTCATCAATTGAAATCCGTTATGACCTTCCAAATTACAATCAAGACCCACTCTAAATAACTTATACTGAAAATCCATCGCTTGGATTAAAGACTGGCCCGTACCATATAAATATAGATGAGAAGAATCAAATATTAATTGTGCGATACGCTCCATTTGTTTTTGATTTAAATTCTTAAAAGTATCATCCATGGTTTGGTAGTTCAACTGCAAGATACTAGACATGATTTCATGCGAGCTTTGATTTTGAGTAAAAGGTAAATCAGTAGCGATGCGCTCCCCACTCAAACTAAAGCTGCTTAACTCCAAAGACAGTTTCATTTTTAAATCAGAAAAACCCGAAACTCCCAACTTTACACAGAAACGGCTGATACTTGCAGCTGATGTATAAACACTAATTGAGAGTTCATGAATGGTCATAGACATGACATCACGCGGATGATCTAAGATGAACTTGGCAATATTTTTTTCTGTTTCAGAAAACTTCTCTTGTTTTTTCAATCGATCGACTAATAGCATATGAATTCCTCCACTTAATCCATTATAACATTGTTTTAATCAAAGAAATTATGTATAATAAATAAGCAAACGGAGAATTGGCCGAGCGGCTTAAGGCACCATCTTGGAAAGGTGGCGAAGCGCAAGCTTCCGAGAGTTCGAATCTCTTGTTCTCCGCCAAATAAAATTTCAACTCACTCAGGTGAGTTTTTTTTATTAAAAAAAAGAACCCCACTAGGGAGTTCTGATAGTTTAGTATTGATTTAAGCTTCTTGAAATTCTTGAACGTTCTTTTTCATATTCGTCAAGTTTCGCTTTGTTATCATCAAATGAAGAGTTCAGTTGTTCAACTTCTTCACGATTGGCTTCTTTTACAGATTCTGCCAAACTTGGATTGGCAAGGTTTTGTAATTTCACTTCAATCATGTCATTGAGATTTTGAAGGGCAGAAATTCTCACATCCAATCGCTCAAGGTCTTCACTCATCACTTCACGGCGTTCTTCCATGTTATGTGATTCTGTGTTTTTTAGATTTTCAAAGAATTCATCTTGTAATCCTTTAAATGTAGCCCAAAGTTCTGGTTCGTTTTTACGACCACTGTGGCCTACTTCTTTCCACTCTGCGAACAATGCGTCCATGTTAGAACGGTTACCCGCATAATTGCCATCATTAAGAATGGCTCTTACTTTTTCGATGATGGCTTCTTTTTTAGTTTTAGCTTCATCGTACTGAGTGTTCAGTTCATCAAAATGACCTGATTGGCGTTGGTAGAATTCTTGACGCGGTCCATTGAAACGAGCCCATAAGGCATCATCAACGTCACGCCCAGCAAATCCAGCTTTTTTCCAGCGGTTCATTAATTGATTCATTTCACGAGATGTATTCTTCCAATCACTAGAATCTTTGATTTCTTCAACTTCAAGAATCAAGGCTTCTTTCAATGCTTTGGCTTCATCACGTTTTTCATTCATTTCTTCAAAGTGTTTATTACGGCGCTCGAAGAAGACATCATTAGAAGCTCTAAATTCAGCCCACAGTGTTTCTTCATTGTCCTTGCCAGAGAAGCCAGCTTGACGCCAGTCCTTTTGCATTTGTTGTAATTCACGCGCAGTACTTTGGAAATTATCATTTGTTTCAAGTTGTTTTGCACGGTTTACTAAGTCTTTCTTAGTTTGGTATGCGCCAAGAATGTTTTCACTTCTACGGTCATAAGTTTCGATGGCCTTAAGATAACGAGCTTCAACACCTGAACCTTCAGGTTCAGCAGGCAAACCAGCCCACTCAGCTTTTAATGCCTTCATTTTCTCATCACTTGGATTTGACATCAGGTCATAGATTTCTGAAATGATTTCATTTTGACGCGATTGCTCAACAGAAGCCAAGCTTTCCCACCCAAAATCACGAGAACTAGAACGGTGTGTATCCAGAACACTGGTAGGAACACCCATTTCTTGTTCATCCTCTTCGTAATCTTCATCCACTTCAGAATCTTCCACCTCGGCAGCCTCATCCTCAGTTTCATCATTAAGTTCTTCTTCTTTTATTGCTTCTACTTCAGTAGTTTCCTCTACTTCAGTCGCGATTGTATTTTCAGTATTTACTGTTTCTTCTACTGAATCGGTTTCAACGTTTCCAATTTCTTGATCGTTAACATCGTCTTTTTTAATTGTTTCTTTGTTAGTATCTTCAGTCATTTAGAACACCTCTTCCTTCGTAACTATATTTTAACACATTTTCAAGATTTTTATGACTCAAAAACCCTCTCTCAAGGGACAAAAAAAGATAATCACTGAGATTATCTTGTTTTTAGCAATAAGTCGACGGCGTCCTGAACTTTTTTCTCGTCCCCAACATCCATGCAATCCATTAAGTTTTGTACAGCAACGATACGAATGACTTTTTGGATGCTTGAATTAACCGCAGTTAATTGCGATAAGACATCCGCACAAACCATTTCTTCTTCAATCATTTTTCTGACCCCGCGCACTTGTCCTTCAGCACGAGCCAAACGATTTAGAAGTTTTTGTTTGTCATTCATTATACACGTTTCCCTCTGTATAATGACATGCCACCCAATACGTTGACTACATTAAATCCTTTTTTAGAAAGAATTTTAGCCGCACGTAAAGAGCGTCCACCTGTATGGCAAATAAGATAAACTTCTTTGTCTTGATCTAAATCTTTCATTGTTTTTTTAATGTTTCCTAGTGGCATTAAAATTGCGTTCTCAATGTGACCCGCATCAGTTTCATCTTTTTCTCTGACATCCACCAATTGAACTGATTCTTTTCTTAAAATTTGTTCTAATTCATTTGTCATGATTGTTCTAACCATTATGAGCCTCCATCTTTACATAAAAAAACGCGCATTGCGTCTTTTTATATTGTTTAGTTTTTTCTCTTTAATTTAATACTTTGGTTCTTTTATTTTTCGTTTACTTTAGATTCTAAGTATTTTGCTAATTTAGCTTTAGGATGGAATCCACTGACTTTTTCAACTGGTTTACCATCTTTGAATAAAATCATTGTTGGAATTGATTGAATGCCAAATTTTGTGGCTGTTTCACGATTTGCATCGATATCCAGTTTCATGATTTCTAGCTTTCCTTCAAATTCTGTATTCAACTCTTCCATTACAGGCGCAAGCATCTTACAAGGGCCACACCACTCTGCAAAGAAATCTACGAATACATATCCTTCTTTAATACTGTCTTCAAAATTTTGATCTGTTATAATTTTTACCATTTTAATTACCTCCTACTTATAAGTATACCCTAGGGGGTATACGTCTTGCAAGAAAAAAGCACTGAGATTATCAGTGCTAGTCGTTTAAGTCATTAAAACGCTCTAAATCATCCACATCAACCAAGACGACAAACAAGTCACCTTCTTTGATGATATACAAAGGATCAACCCCGGTATTCATCGATGTCATATTTGTATTCTTCATCGCCAAAATGTTAAACCCGTAATGGGCTCTTAAGTCCGCTTCTTGAATGCTCTTACCTACCCAAGAATTGAGTGCATGAATTTCAACAATGTTATTTCGATCATCAATTTCAAAAGTATCAATGATACTGTGTTTTGCGATTTCATTAGCAAGGCGTTTACCCATTTCTACTTCAGGAAGTAAAACACGGCTCGCACCCACTTTTTTAAGGACTTCAAGATAGTCAACATTTTTTGTTTTAACAATGACTTCTTTAACACCCAGCTTCTTAAGATTTAAAACGGCCATGATGGTCGATTCTAAACGTTCTCCAGAAGCAACCACAGCAACTTCGGCTTCACCAATTCCAGCATCTCTTAAATGCTCAATCTTAGTAAAGTCACCTTGAACAGCGTGCTCAACAAGGTCCATGACCTCTTCAACACGCTCCATGTTCTTATCAACAGCAATGACATCCACTGCCTGAGAGGCCAGTGTACGCGCTACTGAAGCCCCAAATAAACCCAAACCAAGAATTGCGACTGTTTTATTTTTCATAAGATACTCCTATCCGACCAGAATACTGCCTTCTGGATATTTAATAATGGTATCACGGTTTTCACTGTGACCCCCAACACTCATAAAGAACGTTAAAAGTCCAATTCTTCCCGCAAACATTACAATGATTAAAACGAATTTACCAATCATGGTCAAGTCAGGCGTTAATCCCATACTCAAACCAACCGTTCCAAAACAAGAAAATACTTCCATTAAGACATACTCAATCCCAAAGCCATGCGGAATTGTTTCAGTTAACAACAAGATGAAACTTGCCGAAACAATCAACAACACCCCAAACGTAACAATCATGATCGACTTAACAATCTTCGCTTTCGCAATTGAACGATTGGCAAACTTAGGATCAATATGCATGAACTTAGATCTCACGTAAAGCACTAAGGTAGCTAAAGTAGTAACCTTAATCCCACCACCAGTAGAACCGGAGCTGGCACCAATAAACATCAAGATCATCGTCAAGAAGATTCCCATTGGCGAAACCATTTGATAATTTACGTTGGCATACCCAGCCGTTCTTGGCGTCACAGCCATAAAGAAGATATTCATGATTTGTAATGGTAATGATAAATCGCTGAAGGTTCCATTTTGTAATTCAGATACCAAGAGTAAGAGAAATGAAACCAAAAGAATTGAAAGTGTTGTAAACAAAGTTAATTTAGTATGAAGCAATAACTTTCTGTTTTTACGGTAAGTTAAAACATCACGCCATACAATGAAACCAAGACCCCCAAAGAATATGAGTGATGCGATGGTCATCATAACCAAAGGATTTTGAGTAAACCCCTCTAAACTGTTTCCAAACAAATCAAATCCAGCATTACAAAACGCTGAGACAGCATGGAAAACAGAAAAGAACGCACCTTTTAACAGTCCCAAACGAGGAATGAAATCAAGAGATAAAATGAAAGCACCCAAGAGTTGAACTGATAAAGAAAACTTGATGATATATCGAATCAAAGTTTGACCATCTGGAATGGAATCAGAGTTGACCACATCCGCAACAATTCTTCTTTGACGTAAATTCAGTTTCTTTCCCATGAACATGAATAACATCACGATCAAAGTCATGAAACCCAAGCCACCCACTTCAATTAAGATTAAAATAACTGATTTACCAAAATAAGACCAATGCTCAGCAGTATTTAAAACAGTTTGACCTGTTACACACACCGCAGACGTAGCCGTAAACAAAGCATTGGTAAATGAAGTCATTTCACCCGAATTAGAACTGATTGGAAGCATTAATAAAATGCTTCCAAGTAATATGGTGCTTGCAAAGCCCAAAGCTATCAATTGGGGAATTGATAGCTTTCTTAATCTTTTTTTCATTCTTTTATCCTCATGCGATTCATGGCACGTTTGAGCGATGCTTCTGCTCGAACCATGTCAATGGATTCGTCATAGTCTTCTAATCTTCTTAAAGCACGGGCCTTAGCAGCTTCTGCTCGTACTAAATCAATTTCTGTGTCCTTCTCAACTGCAGCCAACATCATGAGAGCCTTGTTGTCCTCAAAGGTCAGTACCCCTTCAGAATTAAAATATGTTTCTTCACCATTAAGCTTAGAAACAGTTTTAAATGAAGCAATTTCCAAAGGTAAAACAAGTGCCATATGATTTGGCAATATTGTGCGCTGTCCGTCCACAGATTTAACGGTAATGGAATTGATCTCTTGTGTGAGATAAATCCCTTTGGGTGTGATGACTTTCAGCTCAAACATCAGCGCATGCCTTCTGCTTTCTTAAGAACATCCTCAATGGTTGCACAGAACAAGAACGCTTGTTCAGGAATGTGATCCACTTCCCCAGATAAGATTGTTTTAAAACTTCTAATCGTATCTTGAATCGAAACATATGAACCTGGAAGCCCAGAGAATGTTTCAGCAACAAAGAACGGTTGAGATAAGAAGTTACGAATACGACGCGCTCTGTTAACAGCCATCTTATCCTCAGCACTCAACTCATCCATCCCTAAGATTGCGATGATATCCTGTAATTCTTTATATTTTTGCAAAGTGTTTTGAACGCCCATGGCAACTTCAACATGCTCTTTACCCACAACATCTTCACTCAATAAGTTTGAGCTTGATTCCAGTGGATCAACCGCAGGATAAATTCCCAAAGCCGCAATATTTCTATCCAATACTGTTTTTGCATCAAGATGCGTAAACGTAATGGCTGCAGCAGGGTCAGTCAAGTCATCCGCAGGCACATAAATGGCCTGAATTGATGTAATTGAACCCGCAACCGTAGAAGTAATACGCTCTTGTAATTGACCCATCTCAGTCGCAAGTGTTGGTTGATACCCAACAGCCGAAGGCATACGTCCTAAGAGCGCAGACACTTCAGAACCCGCTTGCGTAAATCTAAAGATGTTATCAATAAACAATAGAACGTCCTGGTGACTTTCATCACGGAAGTTTTCCGCCATGGTCAAAGCACTCAGTGCAACCCGCATTCTCGCACCCGGAGACTCATTCATTTGTCCATAAACGAGCACCGTATTATCAAGAACGTTGGCATCTTTCATTTCATGATACAAGTCATTACCCTCACGAGTACGCTCACCAACCCCCGCAACAACACTCAAACCTGAATGTTCTATCGCGATGTTATGAATGAGCTCTTGCATGAGCACAGTTTTACCAACACCCGCACCCCCGAAAAGTCCGATTTTACCACCTTGTGGATACGGACACAATAAATCAATAACTTTGATGCCTGTTTCCAAAACCACGTTTGTTGTTTTTTGATCTTTAAATGGCGGTGCTTCACGATGTATTTCATGATATTCAACCCCAGTAGAGTCAAATTCTTTTTCATCGATGGGTTCACCCAAAACATTAAACATTCTACCTAAGACCGCTTTTCCAACAGGTACTTTAATGGCAGCCCCTGTATCTTTAACTTCTAAACCACGTGACAATCCTTCAGTAGCACCCATAGAAATACAGCGAACCAAGTCGTTACCAACATGTTGCGATACTTCCATAGTCAGATGGATGTCACCCGATTCAACCGTTAAAGCATTGTAAAGGTTGGGCATGTGATTTTCATCAAAACGAACGTCCACAACCGGCCCTACAATTTGTACAATTTTTCCTAACATTACATGGCCTCCATTCCAGATACAATTTCAGCAATCTCTTGCGTAATCGCTTCTTGACGAATGCGATTGTATTTACGAGATAAATCATCCAACATATCTTGAGCCGAATCCGTTGCTTTTTCCATCGCAATACGGCGTGTTGTATGTTCACTCACTTTAGATAAATAATAAGTATTTTGAATCATGGCAAGCAAAGCTTGATCCATCAACATGTCAGCACTGGTTTTAAAATCAGGGACATAGATGACTTCATCTCTTGGATCCTTATAATTTGTGTTTAAAACATCAAACTTAAAATCCAAAGTCATGCCCTTATATTCAGGCACAATCGCAATGATACGGTGAGAATTCATGTAACCATGAATCATTTCATGAATTTCTTCCAAATCAAAGTGCTCACTCGATAATTCATCATTCAAAACCAAAAAGTTATATGACTTTAAAGTGTCATAGGATTGCGTTCCAATACTCACAACAATATCTGAACTTCGAACATATTCAAGCAGTTTTCTTCGAAGCCCTTGTATGTAAGCTGAACATAGACCCAAATCTGGCATGAATATCAGATACAAACTTGGTAAAGTAGGATCACTTGCCTCAAAATCAAGGAACTGATCCACACTGCCATGTAATGCTTCGTAATATTCATTAAAGTTAGCCATCTTGGCCTTATACTGTTGTAATTTAGATAAACTCACTAGTTTCATCGCTTTAGTAATCTTTTGCGTTGAAGTGATGCTCTTCATTCTACTTTTTATTTTTGATGTACTAGGCATTGTATGCCGCCACTAAATCATCCATGACAGCCTTGATATCAGCAATTAAAGCATCATCCAATTTAAATCCATCTCTTAAACGATCCAGTAAATCTTGATGAGAAGTTGTAAATGTATTATGCATCAAAGATTCAAAATCCAAGACACTCGAGACAGGCAATGAATCCAAATAATCATATTTATTTAAGAACATTGATAAAATCATCAACTCATGAGGCATCTTAGAAACCGCACCCTGTTTTAGGAGCGCCATCAAACGACGACCATGATCAATGGTATATTGTGTTGCTGGATCAATATCCGTAGAGAACTGAGCAAAACTCAACAACTCATGATATGAAGCAAGCTCTAATTTAAGAGACGAAGCAACATGTTTCATGGCCGGAGTTTGAGCCGCAGAACCCACTCGAGATACTGACATCCCAGAATCAACCGCAGGACGTTGCCCTGCATTAAAATCATCAAGATTTAAGAATATTTGACCATCCGTAATCGAAATAACGTTTGTAGGAATATAAGCAGAAATATCACCGGCTTGAGTTTCAATGATCGGTAAAGCAGACATCGATCCGCCACCATAGTTATCATTGAGTTTTGCACTTCTTTCAAGCAATCTTGAATGAAGATAGAAAACATCCCCAGGATACGCTTCACGACCCGCAGGACGACGCAAGAGCAATGAAATGGTACGATAGGCAACCGCATGTTTTGATAAATCATCATAAATGATTAAAACATCTTCGCCATTATCCATCCAATACTCACCCATCGCAACCCCTGCATAAGGCGCAATGTATTGTAATGGTGCTTGCTCTGAAGCAGTACTAGAAACAATTAAAGTATAATCAAGTGCATCATGTTCTTTTAGTTTTTCAACCATCATTTTAACAGTTGAAGCTTTTTGACCAATGGCCACATAGATACATTTAACATTTTGACCTTTTTGGTTGATGATCGCGTTCAGCGCAATACTGGTTTTACCCGTTTGTCTGTCCCCAATGATCAACTCACGTTGGCCTTTACCAATTGGAACCATGGCATCAATAACCTTAATTCCAGTATGAAGCGGTTCATGTACTGATTGTCGCGTCATAACACCCGGTGCGATTCTCTCAATTGGACGCGTTTCAGTTGTTTCGATAGAACCCAAACCATCAATAGGATGGCCTAAAGCATCAACAACACGACCCAATAAAGCATCACCAACACCGACTTCGATAACGTGCTTGGTACGGTAAACCGTATCCCCCTCACGAACAGAAATGTCATTACCCATTAAAACGACCCCTACTTGGCTTTCCTCTAAGTTTAGAGCCAAACCAAAGACATCATTTTCAAAGCGCAACATTTCTCCTGCCAAGACATGGTCTAAGCCCCTTACGAAAGCAATCCCATCTCCAACAGAGTGAACTTTACCCACATCCAAATCATTGCTTTCAAAATCAAGGTTACGAATTTGTTCCTTCAACATATTTAATAAATTTTTACTCATTAATGCTGTCCTCCTTGATTTAAAATTTGTTTTAATTTATTTTTTAAACTTGTGTCAATCACATCATGATTAATTTCAATTCTCAATCCTTTAATTAAAGATTGATCTTCAGATAATTCCAGTTCAAGTTCCCCTGGATATTTATTTGAAAGCATTGAAATCAAAGACTCACGTTCTGATTCACTTAAAGGCTTAGCAGATGTGACAGTAGCCACACTCAGCAAATTGTTTGATACACACAAGTCTTGATAAGCACTTAAGAATCGATCATACTCTCTCATCAAGCCTGCATTTTGAAGCATGTTAAGCAAAGTAACGACTTCTTTAGAGAAACCCGTTGTATCCCAAAACGGTTTTAAAATTTTATCATCACCAAGACGGCGATTTAACACAGAAGCAATTTCTGGATCTTTATTGATCACAGAAAAATGTTTCAATGAATCATAAAACTTTAAAGCACTGTTTTGTTCTTGTGCTACTTCAAAAAGAGCACGTGCATAGGTGCTCATATTAATCATGTGTTGTTTCCAATGCCTTTTCTAAACCCTTCAATACTTCTGAATGATCGAATTCTTTTTCTTCTAATACTTTTTGATTAATCATGACTGCTAAATCCAAAACTTGAGAACGCGCCGCAAGTTCGAGGGCTTCTCTTTCCAGTTTTAACTGTCTTTCGTTTTGGGCTCTTTGTGCTAAGATTTCATCTTGAGCAGAGTCAATGATTGCTTTACGTTCTTTTTCAGCCGACAACAACATTTGTTCTTCAAGGCCTTTTGTTTTGGTAAAGAGTTCCTGCTGAGCAATCCTAGCTTGATCACGCAAAGCTTTTCCTTCAAGTTTTAATGCTTGGGCATCTGCCAAATCATCATTCATCTTTTGGGCTCGCGCATCAAGATATGCTTGCACAGGCGTATGTAAAAACTTTTTGTACATAAGAAAAATAACGCCCGTAGCCGCAAGTTGTGCAGCCATGGTCATTAGATTCGGTATGAGTTTCTGTGCAATATCTATATCCATTGTAAGCTCCTTTTAATTAAAATAAGAATATTAACATAAATGAAATCAGCATACCGTAAATCGCAGCCGTTTCAGCAATACCAGCACCAAGAATTAACATGGCACGAATTTGTTTTTCAGCATCTGGATTTTTACCCACTGCCTCAACTGCCTTCGCAGCCGCAAAACCTTGTCCTACTGTAGAAAAAATACCTGTCATAACAGCCAATGCTGCCGCAATTGCGACTAAACCTTTACCTACACTTACATCCATTTTAAAATCCTCCTATATGTTATGTTAGTTTTGATACTCAACAGCAATCAAGATTGATGTCAATGATATAAAAATAAACGCCTGCAAAAATGCAGAAAATAAATCGAAATACAAATGCAATACTGGGGCCAATAATACGCCAAACCAGTTAAATCCGAATATTGGAACAAAGCTCGACATCCAACCTGCAAAGGTATAAAGCAATGTCATGATTACAGTCCCAGACAAAACGTTTCCAAATAAACGCAATGACAAAGAAATTAAGGGTGCGATGGTTCCAAAAAAGTTTGGAATGAAAAATAAGAAGAACGGATCAAAGAAACTTTTAAGATATCCTTTAAATCCTAAAGCATCTATTTTTGCATGCTGTACCAACAAGAAAGTAATGATGGCAAACACCAAGGTCACTGACAGCGAACTGGTTGGCGCGGGTAAACCCGTCAAACCCATCATATTAGCCAAGAAGATATAAATAAATACCGAGCCAATATAAGCAGACATGCGCTTTCCATGTTTCTCTCCCATGTTATCAACGGTATAACCACTGATTGTTTCGACATAAAAGATCATCTTCAATACGATACCCTTTGGGACGGTTGAAACATCAAGTTTAGAAACTTTAGTGCCCGCAAAATAAATGAGTGAACACAAAGCCACTGTCAAAATAAATATCGATAATACTTCAGCTTGCGGCATCACCAACCTCCTTTTTAAAGGCACCCGACACAAATAGAAGGAAACGGTCTATGATATATGAAGCTGCCAAGCTGTAAGCCGAAATGACTTTTGGAAAAAAGAAAGCCAATCCCAAAGGCAACCATAAAATCACAAAAACAAATAAGATGTATCCTATATAAGACGCAACTTTAAAATGTTCACCATCCAAAACGGTCGAATAAAACCGCTCTCTGACCTGTGCCAAAATACCCAAACACAAAAATCCTAAGAGCCAACCCCATGCAAGCGGCGGCGCATATAAAAAAAGACCAACTGCTACCAAGATGATCAATGGAACTTTAATCTTATTATTCATATACACACTCCTCTTAACGCCAGAATTAAACGCTCATTACTGGGATATCATACAACTTTTAGAGGTTTTTTTCAACTAAAAACCTTATGAGTGTTCGTGAAATCTAAAAGAAAACTCGCTATTAGGATGCATAAACGAGTTGAGTCATGTATTATTGTAAAGACGAAAGAGGTAAATATGAAAAAAAATACGAAACTAATTATCGCACTTGCCCTCATCGCAGTGCTTATTATGGGAGTGGTCCTAACACAAACACAAAAAAATCCACAAAAAGACGGGCAAGATTTGGTCTTTGAATCAGAATTCGGCTCATACAATAAGAAAGAATACTACGAATTGCTCAAAGAAAAAAAAGGTGACTTATTCATCTACTTAGACTTTGAAAGAAATCTATTAACACAAGCAGAAAAAACAAATGAAATCATCGCCTCCGCAAAAGCTCAAGTCGCAGATTTGAATGAAAATGCAAAAGATGAAGACAAAGAAATGATCAACCAACAGCTTAAAAGTCTTACTTACAAAGGCATTGAAGATCTAGAAATTTACTTCCAAAACATGGAACTCAAATCACAACGCGCCATGACCTATGCCAAAGAAAACTTGGATACATTTTACCCACAATACAAAGAGAATTTTAAACCTCGCATGATTTCTCACATCTTAATCCCAAGTGAAGATGGCAGTATATCCGAAGACATGAAAACAACGATGGCAGAAATTGATCAAAAACTAAAAGACGGCGAAACATTTGCCAATCTGGCCACTGCTTACTCACAAGATGGCAGTGCTAGCAACGGCGGTGATTTGGGTCTAATGGATAAGAACACCAACTTTGTACCAGAATTCCTGGAAGCGGCCCTAGCACTCAATGAAAACGAAACCAGCACATGGGTCCAATCACAATTTGGAGTCCACCTCATCAAAATGAATGAAAGTGGCGATGAAATCGTTCAAAAAAATCCAAACTTTTATCAAAGTCTCTTAATGGCCATCCCTAAAATAAACAGTGATGTCATCTCAGTGATCATGCAAGAAGCCAATGTGGTTTTCGAAGATGAATCCATAGAAAAAATTGTTAAAACAGTCATCCAAGAAGGAGGCTCAAACTAATGAAAAAATTGATATCAGCATTGAGCATCTTAGTGCTGTTGAGTGCTTGCACATCAAACAACAGCTTTCCTGAAGATACTGTCTTATATACCATTGGAAATCAATCATTCAGTAAAAGTGATTTATACCAATCATTGATTAAAGAAGATCAAGCCATGACAATTTACGAAACACTGTCCAATCAAATTTATGACAAAATTGAAATCAGTGATGAAACACTCCAAACACTCATTGAAAAAGAAATGGCAGCACTGGAAGAAGTATTCCAAGGTGAACTGCTCGCTACCATTCAAAGTATTGGATTTAAAGATGTAGAAGACTATATTGAAAACCAACTTAAACCATCAATTAAAGTAGAAGCCAAAGTGAATGAAGCCATTGAAAAAAACGCTGCACAACTCGTTGAGAATTATAAAATAAAAGAAGTGCAATTTCTCATGAGTGACATCGAAGGCTTTTTGGAAGATCAAAAAATTGCCATTGAATCCGGAACCATCATGTCAGAAATCAAATTAGAAGACAAAGCAAAATACTTTAAAGACTTTGTTTCAAAAAGCGTTCCATTGGATATTCCAGTGGTGGTAGATTACATCAATACCAATCAAACTCCTGGCCTGTCACCCATCCTATTTGATAAAGAAAGTAAACTTTATTATATGGTAGAAATATTAGATACGGACATGACACAAGATTTAGAACGTCTCTCAGCAATCCTTTATCAAAATGAAGCTTACCTGGATGTTTACTTGGGTGAACAATTCAAAGAAGCCAAACTCCAAATACATGATAAAGAAATATACAAACAATTCAAAGAATTAAAACCAAATTTTATTAAGTAATTAAAAAACGAAAGCACACAGCAACCCTTTAGGGTACTGTGTGCTTTCGTTTTTGTATGCCAAAATTCAATCTTAAGCTTTTTTAGTTTCTTCAACCATCGATAACTGGATGCGCTCTTTCTTAAGATCCACCCCAACAACCGTAACTTTAACCACATCACCCACAGACAATAAAGCTGAAGGATGCTTAATAAACTGCTTAGATATCTTTGATATATGAACCAAACCATCTTGTTTAACACCAATATCAACAAAAGCGCCAAAATCAACCACGTTACGAACCGTTCCATTCATACTCATGCCCTCTTTTAGATCTTCCATGGTTAAGACATCGGATCGAAGCAATGGACTGGCCATGTCATCACGCATATCACGTCCTGGACGCATCAAGCTTGATACAATATCAGTCAATGTTTCTTTACCCACTTCAAGGGTCTCACTGATTTCATTGAGTGAGATGTGATTGAGCTTTTCATTGGCCTCTTCACTGCCTAAATCAGAATGCTTAATTTTAAGCAGCTTTAATAGTTTTTCAGTTTCTTTATAGGTCTCAGGATGAATTCCTGTATTATCAAGGATGTTCTCCCCTTTAGGAATGCGCAAGAAACCAATTGATTGTTCATACGACTTGGGACCCAAACGGGGCACAGATTTTAATTCCTTGCGAGAAGAGAAAAAGCCCAAAGACTCTCGCTCTAAAATAATATTTTGAGCCGTCGTCTTAGACAATCCTGCCACATGCTCAAGCAAAGCAGCTGAAGCCGTATTCACATCAACCCCAACCTGGTTTACCGCTGTCTCAACCACAAAATCAAGTTGTGTCTTTAAGTTCTTTTGAGAGACATCATGTTGATACTGCCCCACCCCAACAGACTGAGGATCAATTTTAACAAGCTCCGCTAAAGGATCTTGGACTCTTCGCGCAATGGAAATCGCACTGCGTTCTTCAACTTGCAAATCAGGAAATTCTTTTCTAGCAATGTCAGAAGCAGAATAAATTGATGCGCCAGCCTCATTGACAATTAAATAGAATACTTCTTTATTTAAATTTTTTATGTTTTCTGAAACAAAGACTTCACTCTCACGACTGGCTGTCCCATTTCCAATCGCAATCATCTCAACACGATACTCCTCAAGCAGCTGTCTGAAGATCTTAATGGACTCTTGATGGCGTGCTTCACTTGATGCATGAGGATAGATGACTTTAATCTTCAACAGTTTGCCAGTTGCGTCAACAATGGCCAACTTACAACCCGTACGGTATGCAGGATCAAAACCCATCACAACCTTACCTTTTAATGGTGCTTGTAATAGTAAGTTTCTTAAGTTCTCACCAAAGACCTCAATGGCCCCGTTCTCACCAATTTCTGTGAGTTCATTGCGAATCTCACGCTCAATGGCCGGTCCAATAAATCTCTTGTAAGCATCTTTATAAGCCAGAATAACAGCTCTCACTGATTCTGAATCTTCGTGCTTAGCAATTAAATCGCGATAAAAATAATCATGAATGCGGGTTTCATCCAGTTCAAGTTCAACTTTGATGACCCCTTCTTTTTCAGCACGGTTAATCGCCAAGATACGGTGACCTTGAAGTCCTTGAACTTTTTGAGAGAAATTATAATACATCTCATAAACAGCACGCGTATCCAAAGATTCATCTTTAATAGAAGTTTTGATTAATGCCGTATCCAGTGTGAAACGTCTGAATGCAGTTCTGTATTTGGCTTCATCACCAAAGGTTTCTGCCATGATTTCATGAGCACCCAAGAGTGCATCTTCAGCAGTCTCAATTGTTTCATTGATGAATGCGCTGGCAAAAGATGTCAAATCTTCTTCGACATTTAAAGACAGAATGCTTAAAGCCAAAGGCTCAAGCCCTGCTTCTTTTGCAATAACTGCTTTGGTTCTTCTTTTTTGTTTAAATGGACGATACAGGTCTTCTACAGTTTGCAGGACTTTGGCTTGTTCAATTGATAATCTGAGATCATCATCCAATTTTCCTTGCTCATCAATTAAGCGCAATACTTCTGATTTTCTTTTTTCGATGTTTTCAAGATAATGAAAACGCTCTTGAATGTCTTTGATTTGAACTTCATCCAAAGAACCAGTAGCTTCTTTACGATAACGCGCAATAAAGGGAACGGTATTGCCTTCTTTTAATAAACCCAGCACGGCATCAATTTGTTTTCCTTGAATCTCTTTAAATTCATTTTTTAATAATAATTGTACTTTTTCTTCCATCATAATCCTCCTAAATGAGATAAGAAAAGGGCAACGCCCTTTAGTTAAACTCTCTTAATAATCCTTCGTATACCACCGAAAAATCAGTGTGCAATTGAAAGTCTTGGGGTCTGACCAAGAAGTCTGGTGTATCCCACAAATAAACATTGGCATCACTCAAAACTTCTGATACAAAATGAGTGCAATAATAACCATTGGGTCTTGAAATTTGCTTGCCAATGGCAGCCCCAAACAAGCCAATAAAGTTATAGTGATATTGATTCATATTCTTTTTGAAGAAATCAACATTGAGTTCAAGTTGGTCAAAGATTAAATCTTCGATGGGCATTTTTAATACCAAGCAAGATGTATTCTCAAAACGCTTGAAAGTGCCAGAATAGAAACTCTCCTCAACAAACCCACCAAAAAATGGATTGCTGGGATGTTTGCGTCCAAAACTATAAAGTGATTCCAATTTTGGATCAAATGATATCGAAACATGATTGTACTGCGCTTTCGTAAAACGCTTGATCGCACGCGTCAAAAGTGATCCGGTATCGGTTAAAACAACATATATAAACTTTGACTCTTTCATATTCGCATTCCCCTTAAGTTAGTCTATTATAGCATAATTATAGAACCATACCTCGTGGTGTTTTTGGAAGTCCTGGCATGGTTAAAATGCGTCCCATATAGACTACCACAAAGCGCGCCCCTTCGCACACTTTAATGTCAGTAATTTTAGGACTGAATGCTTCAGGAATACCCAATAGCTTTGGATTGTCAGAAAGAGAATATTGAGTCTTGGCAACACAAATTGCCATTGACTGATCAGCAATTGAATTAAGCTCCGATAAGAGCCCATCTGACATAGACACAGATTCTCCACCATAGATGTTTTTGACAATTTTATTTATCTTTTCAACATAGTTATCTGAGTCATTGTATGTGAATGTCAATTCAGAAGGAGATTCTTGCGTTTCTGAAATGACTCGTTTGGCCAAATCCATTGCGCCATCGCTACCTTTATTAAACGCATCGACGAAGACGATGTC
>CBDUDQ010000018.1:0-20213 GCA_965365985.1 uncultured Erysipelothrix sp.
AAGTTGGCGATCTGCTCTTAAGTCTTCATCTCTAAAGCAACGCGCGATTTGGTAATAACGCTCCAAACCACCGATCATTAACATTTGTTTGAATATTTGTGGTGATTGGGCCAATGCATAGAATTCGCCTTCATGAACGCGAGAAGGTACTAAGTATTCACGTGCACCTTCAGGTGTAGATTTCGTAAGCATTGGTGTTTCAATGTCAATGAATCCCAAATCATCTAAACTGTTTCTCATTTGGTTAACAATTTTAGCACGCGTCATTAAGCGATTTTGCATTACAGGACGACGTAAATCTAAATAACGATATTTTAGACGCGTTTCTTCTAAAGCATCAGTATCATCAGCAATGATCATCGGTGTTTGAGCTGCTTTGTTAATGATATTTACTTCTGATACTTCAATCTCAATGTCCCCTGTTTTCATTTTAGGATTTTTATCTTGTCTTTCACGAACAGTTCCTTTAACTGAAACAACATACTCACTCTTAAGTTCTTGTACGATTGGATATTCGTCATGATTGACAACTAATTGAACAATCCCAGAACGATCACGCAGATCAATAAAGTTAATTGAGCCAAAGTTACGACGTTTTGCAACCCAACCAACTAATTCAACGGTTTCCCCGACATTTGCAATTCTTAACATTCCATTATGATGTGTTCTATTCATTTTATATTCCCCATTCTTCTAATTGTTTAATGATATCTTTAGTTTCTATTTTTACTTGTTCTTTTGTTTTTTGATTTTTTAATGAGACAAGACCCGCTTTGCGTTCATCTTCGCCACTCACAAGTAATACTTTAGCATTCAAACGATCACTCATCTTAAACTTGGCTTTCATAGATTTGTTTTCTAAATCTAAATCAGCACGATAACCATGATCGCGAACTGCTTGAATCGCATTCATCACTTCGATAAGTGAATCTTGATCCATTGGCATGCCATAAACATCAACATGATCCTCAAGATCAAACTGAGCGTCATCACATAGTAATAATAGTCTCTCAATTCCCATTCCAAAACCAAACGCACTCACATCAGGTCCGCCATAATATTCAACTAAATGATTATAGCGACCCCCCGCAAAAATTGTAGACTGAGCGCCGATACTAGGATCAGTTGAAACAACCTCGAATACAGTATGGTTATAATAATCTAAACCACGAACCAATCGGTCATCCACTTGGAATTCAATATTTGAAGCTGTTAATACTGCTTTAAGAGATTCAAAGTAGTCTTTTGAAGCTTGACTTAAACTGTCTAGATTGCTGGGTGCACTGATTAAAGCAGGATGCTTTTGATCAACCTTACAATCCAAGATCCTCAAGGGATTCTGTTCGTAACGACGTTGACAATCACCACACATTGTAGAGATTTCTTCTTTAAAATGTGCTTTCAAAGCAATTTGATATGCTTCTTGGCTGTGTTTATCTCCTAATGTGTTGACTAAGAGTTTATATTGAGTAACTCCAAGTTTCTTTAACACGCTCAAACCCAGCTTCATGGCTTCAACATCAATATAAGGAGATGCATTACCCAAAAACTCAACACCGAATTGGTGGTGAATTCTCATGCGTCCTTTTTGAGGTCTTTCATATCGAAAATTCGGCGCAATGTAATAGTACTTTTGAAAAGATGGTCCACTGGCATAAAGTTTATTCGATACAAATGATCGAATGAGTCCAGCAGTCCCTTCCGGTTTTAATGTGAGTGAAGGACTTTCTCCTTCACTTTTTTTGATGATAAAGGTATACATTTCTTTATTTACAACATCTGAAGCATCATTTTTCCTTGCGAAAACTTCAGTGTGTTCATACATCGGTGTGCGCATTTCTTCTACATTATATTGTTCGCATAAGTTTCTAACCACATTTTCAACATGGTGCCATTTTTTAATATCATTACCAAAAACATCTTGTGTACCCCTTGGGGCGACATATTTACTCATAAAAACCTCCTATAATATACAAAAAGGCGCTACCAAGGACGCATGAGCGTGGTACCACCTTTGTTTTAACTTAATCTCTTAACGCGAGTAACGACAAACCATACTTAAGTTCTGATTTGTTTCTCCGATGGGTCCCATCTATCCGAGCAGCATGACTCTCACCAAATGTCATTTCTCTTTAACTGTTTTCAAGATTTAATCATCATCAACGAATATGTTTTATTTTATCATAGCCCTAATTTTTAAGCAATCAAAAGAAAGTAAGCAAGCACTAAGATACCCAAAATAATTCGATACCACCCAAAAGCTTTAAAGTCGTTTTTCTTAAGATAATTCAACAAGAATTTAATGGCGAATATAGAAACTACAAAAGCCACAAACATTCCCAATAATAAGATAAATCCTTCATATAAAGTAAATGCGAATCCAAACTTAAGTAATTTAAGCAATGAAGCCCCAAACATAACTGGAATTGCCATGAAGAATGTGAACTCTGTCGCAACAAAACGACTCACACCAAACAACAATCCACCCACAATAGTCGCTCCTGAACGGGAAGTTCCTGGAAAAACAGCTGCAATAACTTGGAAACCACCAATAATGAGTGCATCTTTATAGGTAATGTCTGCAAGTCTTGTAATTCTAGGATTTTTACCTTTATTAAGGTTTTCAACTACGATGAAGAATACACCGAATAGAATCAGCATAATTGCGACCGTTTGATAGTTATAGAATAATCTATCAAAGACATCATCAAATAAAATTCCAATGATTGCTGCTGGCAAAGTAGCAACTAAAATCTTAAACCATAAAGTCATGATTTGCGGTTTCACTTTTAGGCTGTCTGTAAAATCAAATACTACAAACACAGCGAAACTGATCAACATAATAATTACAATTAGATAATTGATCAATATATTACCAAAAATATCTCCGAACAAGAATAAAATGGCGGCAGTCGCTACAGTCAAAATCATGACTTTTGCTTGCATGTTCTTGGCTTGAGGTCTAATCTTTACTTTGTTTTTAACATCAAACGGAAATATTTTATGCCAATAAATTAAAACTACAGCCAAAATGGCACCCAACTGAATGACAACCAAAAACATTTTCATAAATTCAGCACTCACATCCAATTTAATGAATTCATCAACTAAGATCATGTGTCCTGTACTACTTACTGGAAGCCATTCGGTAACCCCTTCAACGATTCCCAAAAATATAACCTTTAATATTTCAATCATATGTTCAATCTCCTATAATGTCTTACGATCAACCCTTAATATAGAATCAATTTTTCTTAAGTTCGCAATAAAGGTTCTTAAATGTTCTGAATTCTTAACCACAACTTTTAATGTGGTATTTACATGAATTTTATCTTCATTAATTTCAGAATTGACCCCATTCAGCTTCACCTTTAATTGTGATGCAACTGTAACCATGTCCGTTAATAAGAATGAACGGTCCATAGATAAGAGCGATAATACCACTTCGTATTCCCCACCATCATGCTCACTTTCCCAATAAACATCAATGATACGTTCGGTTTCGTTTACGATATTGGGACAATCAGTTCTATGAACTTTAACGCCTGAGCTTTTAGTGACATAACCTATAATGTCATCACCATAAACCGGATTACAACATTGAGAAAGAGAAATCATCATTGAATCAATTCCTGCAACACGAACTCCAGTCTTACTGGAACGCATGGTTGATTGAGTTCTAGAAGCCACTCTTTCAAATCTGGAAAGATCTTCGACAGCCTCTTTTTTTGAATCCACTTTTTCAAAGAGTGCTTGAATTGATAAAGACTTTGTTGCCAAAGCAAACATCAAATCATCAAACGAATTTACAGAAAAAGCATGATAAATGTCCAAAAAGCGTTTGCTGTTTCTAATTTCTTTTTCATCTAAATTACGTCGTTTACACTCATCTTTGAACATTTGTTCCCCTTTAGTGATGAATGATTCTTTGTTATCATTTTGTTTTTTAGTAATGTATGAGCGGATTTTATTTCTTGCATGGGTTGTTTTAACAACCTTAAGCCAATCTTCTGATGGATTTGATTTCTTATCCGTCTTCAGTTGAATCACATCACCAGTTTTTAATTTTGTATTTAAGGGAACCAATATACCATTAACAATCGCACCCACAGTTTGGTGTCCTACCTCAGTATGCACACGATAAGCAAAATCAATCGGTGTTGATTCATTAGGTAAATCGATGACACGCCCCTTAGGCGTCATGACATAAACGTTTGCCTCAAAGATATCTCTTTGAAGTAAATCCATATAATCTTGTGCATTTTCATCGATATCTTCGGTAAGCATGTTGAAATCTCTAAACCAAGAAAGGCGGTCTTCGATTTCTTTTTGGTTGGTTTCTTGTTCTGCGCCAGAACCTTCTTTATAACGCCAGTGAGCAGCAACCCCACGCTCAGCCACTTCATCCATTTTATGAGTTCTAATTTGAACTTCAAAGATACTGCCCTCTTCACCCATTAAAGTCGTGTGAAGAGACTGGTACATATTCATTTTAGGGACTGCGATATAATCTTTCAGTCTTCCCGGTATGGGTCTGTAGTTGGCATGAATGTGTCCTAAAATTTCATAACAATTTAATTCAGATTCAGTAATGATGCGTATGGCCAACAAATCCAATATCTCATCAAATCGTTTGTGCTTGGTTTCCATTTTTTTATAAATGGAATATAAATGCTTTGAACGACCAAAAATATTAAATTTAATATTTTGTTTTGTCAGCAAGTCTGCCATTGAAGCAATCATTTGAGTGACATTGGCATCTCGTTCTGCTTTTTTCGCATCAACAAGCCTTGCGATTTCATAATATTTATCTCTATGCAAATAAGAAAAACTTAAGTCTTCTAGTTCGTTTTTGATTTCCCCAATCCCCAATCTATGGGCAATCGGAGAATAAACATCTAAGGTTTCAGCCGCAATTTTCTTTTGTTTTACAGGGGGCTGATATCGTAAAGTTCTCATGTTATGGAGTCTATCCACTAATTTGATGAAAATTACACGCACATCTTTCGCCATCGCAATAAATATTTTTCTATGATTCTCAGCTAAATATTCTTTCTCATCCTTAAATTCCAAATTACCTATTTTTGTAACACTCTCAACAAGGGTTGCGATTTCTTCGGTAAATTCTTTAGCAAGTTCTTCTTTTGTTACATCACAATCTTCTACCACATCATGTAAAAAACCTGCCGCAATGGTTACAGGTGAAACACGTAAGTTAGCAAGAATGAATGCCACATGAAGTACGTGAACCACATAAGGTTCACCACTTTTTCGATATTGACCCTCATGTTTGGCTTCAGCATAATTATAAGCATGCATGATTAATTCTAAACTTTCAGGAGCGTTAATGTATTTGCGCACCTCGACCATAACTTCATCAATACTCAATTGAGACAAGTACCTCATACCAACACCTCCTTTTAGAAAAATAACGAAACCAAGGTCTCGTTATTAGTATTTCATAATGGTAAACACTTCAATATCATCCAAAGCTTCACGGCCCTTTAGATCTTCAAGTTCAATTAAGAATCCACAACCAACTACTTCAGCACCCAATTCTTTAACTAAAGAAACAGAAGCACTGATGGTACCACCTGTCGCAAGTAAGTCATCAATGATGAGTACTTTTTGACCTGGCTTGATGCCATCTTTATGAATGTGTAATTCGTTTGATCCATATTCTAAATCATAAGCAAAAGAAACAGTTTCTCTAGGTAGTTTGCCAGGTTTACGAACGGGTACAAATCCAATTTCCATATCATAAGCCACAGGACATCCGAAGATAAATCCACGAGATTCAGGACCGACAATAACTTCGGCACCAACTTTTTTAGCAAATTCAACAAATAAACGTGTTGCTTCCGCAAACGCCGCGCCATTTGCCATCAAAGGCGTAATATCTCTAAATTTAACCCCATCAATAGGGAAATCATCAATTGTTGCAATATAGTTTTTTAAGTTCATCTTGTCCTCCAAATAACTTAGTCATTATATCATACATTTCTATTCTTTTTCATTTGATTGACATAGTAAGCACTGATTCCTAAGCCCACAGTTATTAATATGCCCAACATCCAGTAAACCATATTGTTACTGCTTGAAATTGCCAAACGATTAAATGTAATGACTTGCTGGACATCACTCACTCCAAAAACGATACGATCTTGGCTGTTAACAATAACATCTTGTTTTGTATCCACCAATTCTTGATTTTTAATCTCATAAATAAAATGCATTTGAGAGAAACCAGAATCAATTAACTTAGATGACAATTCAACATCAAAATGAGAATCCCCATTATTTTTATTGAATTTAAGAAGATAAGACTTTCCTTGTATCTTTTGATAAAGCTCGTTTCGTTGTGAAACAGGCTCAACACTATATTTTAAATCTAAACTATGATTATAATCACCTGAAAAGTGATAAATCATTAAAGGATTATTTCTAAAATCTAAAAGATGAACTGATAACTTTTTCTCACTCAAGTTTTCTAATACCTTAAAGTCCAGTAAAAGGTTATCCAATTTTTTAAAATTATCCGCTAAGAGCACATCTTCTAAAACAATAAAAATATCCACTTGGTCATTAATCTCTAATAAACCATTAATTTCATCTTTCGGTAAATTGAGTGCATATCGGGTTGAACCATAATTATCAAAATTTTGAAGAACTAAAATCATTTGATTATCATTTTGACTTTCAATCACTAAATCAATCATATCTGCTCCGGTAGGAGATTTTTGATGATTCACTTTCACCATAACTTGAGACTCTACTTTACCAACAGTAGCAATCAAATAAGCTTCACCGACATTTTTCGCAATAACTTCTCCATTTTCGACAGTAAAAATGGTTTCATCACTTGAACGGTATGTCGCACTTTTATTAGATGTCGTGTCATATGGCACATATATCAATGTTGGAATCTTTTGAGTTTCATCTATGGCCAATGTAAGCAAATCCTTGCTGAATTCAATTTTTTCAATGGGCGCAGTTACATAAAAAGTCATTGATGAACGAATGCTTTCGTATTCTGCACTTATGGTTGTTTTACCCAGTTTTAAACCCATGATGTTGCCTTTTTCCACACTCGCAACTGAGGGGTCAGAAGAACTCCATTTTAATTGTCCTGGTTTGATGTTTCCTTTAATATCAAAAGGAATCTCATAAGACAATCCTCTAATTAAATAGAATTCTTGATCTTTGAAGTTGATGCTTCCAGAAACTGGAACGACTTCAATATCAAAAACAGCTTCCAGTGGTTCACTTGCTACAAAAGTAATCATAATTTTAGTTTTACCCAAAGCTTTGGACTTAACCATGCCTTCAGGACTCACGCTGGCAATGGTTTCATCCATTGACTTAAAAATAAGAGTTTCATTTTCAAATACTTCTGGTGCCAATTTTGCTTCTATTTTAACTGATTGTCCCAGTTCAATAACTGCACTGTTACTTATCATAACAATGCTGGGTTTTTCAGGTTCAGGTTCGACCACTTCATCATCTGATGGTTCATCTGTTTCTTCTTCTGTTTTTATTGCAAATTGTTCTTCTGGTTTTATATTTTCTGTTTCAGGTTCCAAAGCAAAAATCGGACTTGAAAAGATCATGGCTATTAATGAGATTAAAATTATCATTTTTCTTGTCAATTGGATCACCCCCAAATATGAAACATCATATCATACCTTAAGAAAAATCTTCAATTAATAAATTTAGTTTGTTAAACGATGACAAAGATACTTGACCTGTAATTGTCTTAATAGATTTCAAATCAGCTGCGGTGTAACGATCTGTAAACAATACCGCCTCATCCAGTTGACTTTTATTAAACTTAAACTTAAATCCGTGTCCATTTATAATAGAAAGTTCGTGATCATTTGGCATTTTAATTTTAAAGTCAGGTCTTTTGATTCCCTCCCCAAAAGGTTCAAATTGATCCAATTCCTTGAGTGCCTCACGAGTAATAAGTGATTCATCTATTTCTATATATTTATCCCCAATCACCTGAGTGCCTTGACTTGATACCCATTTGTTGGCATCACTGATAAAATCATCTAAAAACTCGGAATGGATTGACATACCAAAAGCGAAATCATGTCCACCAAAGGAAGAAAAGTACCGCTCATCCAAGGAATTGAACAATTGCGCCAAAGAAACTGAAGATGAACGGGCACTGCCCTTAAATATTTCACCATTATCAGACAATACGATACTCGGCTTATTTGTTAAGTTCATAACCTGATTGGCAACAATACCCATCAAACCCTCGTGGAAATCGTCTCCCACTATGATTTGGATGGGATCGTTATTGATCTTGTTTTTCGCTTTTTCAAAAAGGGCTTTTCCAGTATCTTTTCTTTTAATGTTTAAGTCTAGGATTTGTTGTGCATAATTTTGAATTTGATTGACATCATTTGAAGTGAAATATTGGACTATGGTGTTGACGTTGGCAAGATCTGCCATTCTTCCCACCGAGTTAATTTTAGGAACCACTTGAAAAGCCAATAGTTTGGCGTCATATTTTGTATAACGGGTGCGTTTGGCCAAAGCATCAATTTGTTGAAAATGATTTTGATTGAGCGCAATCAAGCCTCTTTTAACTATTTCTCGGTTTTTACCCCACAAAGGCATTACATCTGCGATCGTTGCAAGACATGCAAGAGAAAGAATATAATCATCATCAAGACCCATGGACTCTGCTAAAGAATAGATGAGACCTGCCGCACACATAGAGTGACCATAATCACTCAAAAAGTTAGGATGCAAAATAGGACACTGCGGAGCTTCACCCTCGATCAAATGATGGTCAATGATAGCAACGTTCAGTCCCAATCTTTTCGCAAACAATACTTCTTCATGGCTTTTAGCACCATTATCAATAATTAAGATGTCTTGATATCCTTTATCAAAAGCCATTTGAATGGTATTTTTAGATACACCATAGCCCTCTTTGATGCGATTGGGAATATAGTGAGCGGCTTCTAGATTAAGTTTTTTTGATATCAACAATGCAATACTTGTAGAACAGATGCCATCACAATCAAAATCACCACAAACAAGCATTTTTTTTGATTGTTTAAAGAAATTAGATAAATCCTCGATGGCTTTACCTTTTAAAACTTCCTGTTTGGGTTTTTCTAGTTCGACTATCTGGGCTTGAGTTAAATTTAAAGACTCAAATACTTTTTTTGTAAGTTCATGTTTAAAGTTCATTGTAGAGATCATTTCCTTTCTTATAAATATTAAAAGCTACGAATATGGATGCATAAGAAATGATGAGTAAGGCAAGTATCGTAAACAAAATATCGGTACTGGTTCGAGTTGGAACAATTGTAAGGATGGGCAGTGAAATCAAAAAGAGAATCAGTGAAGATAAAATAATTGATTCCAAAATTGACTTATTGATGGTTTCAAGTTCAATTCTTAAGGATATAATGGCAATGACTAAAGGTAAGAATAAAAACGAAATCAGCCAAAAATCGGAAGAGCCAAAACCCAATATGTTAGATCCGAAGATATATAATACCAATGATAAACCAAAACTCAGGAATAGGATGAAGAAATAAGGATTTGATTTAATCAATACCACAAAAGTGAAAGAAATCAACGCGATAAATAATATAATGTTAGAAAGATAGGTATTCAATAAGATTGAATCAGCTTTCTGTGTTGAATAGTAGAAGCTGTTAATGTCTAAAGAAGATTTTAATTCTTGTGATGCCAGTTCTAAATACAAAGGATGTAAGGTTTGATCGAATTGAATCCACGTATCACCTTGCTCACTGACTCGATAATCGACCTGTCTGTCAAATAAATTAATTCTATTAAACAACGCTTGAACTTCTAAGTAGCTCGCTGAATCACTGATTTCAACCACCAGAATATTTGCTTGTTGTAAGTCCTGTTGAGGATTACTTTGTGTTAGACGAGAAATACCGCCTACTGTAAGTAATATAATAATAGATAGAGTGATCCCAAATATTTTAAATAAAACACTGTTTCTTTCAGACTTAATTTCGAATAAGTCTTCTAAACTTTTATCAAGTTTAAAAGAAACATTTTCTATCAATCCTTTAAAAATAAAACAATATACGATACGAGAACTTAGAATCAACAAAGAAAATGATAACAAGTATAAGGCAACATTCGCCAAATCAAATGCAGCAAAGCGATATATAACTATTGATAAAACTATTCCAACAAAGGCAATGGGGAAATAAATTTTATCGTTCTTTAAAGCATAATCTTTTGCTAGGAAAAGGATTGCGAAAGCGAGTAAATAAACCAACCACAAAACCTTTGAAAATGAAAATCCAAAAGCCATCACAATTCCCAAAGATCCCATAGAGATTGATATGAGATCCAAGGCGATATACCACCCTGCACTGCGATACCTGAAAACGTAATAAATGAATGTAATTACCAATAAAGCAAATATCGAAAGAGAAACAAAACTTTGATTGTTTAAGAACTTAGTCATCGAACCAAAAGTGCCAATCAGTAAAATATTACTGTTGGGTACACTTTTATAGATTCTCTCACTTAGGCTGCTTGCACTCTCAATCCCACTGACATCCAATAAATGGATATTCCCTTCAGTTGATTGAAGCTTACTTTCATACTGCTCAAGATTTAGGGTTCTGGAAAATTCTTTTAAATCTTCAACAAATTCAGTTTCAATAACCACTCTCGCATCTTTACCAAAACCCAAACCCAACTTCATTGACGAAAGCGTTGACATACAAAGCAATGCAACGATAATAGACGAAAAAAGTAAAATTATACTGAGTTTTAATTCGGATGATTTATTCATAGAATTCCTCATCATAAAAAAGCTGATTAAAATCAGACAAACTATTTTGTCCTGATTTCACTTTAGCTTCAGTAGCAAGCCAGCGAACAACATCTTCATCTTTAATAGAGAAAATATCATTGGCAACTTCGCTGATTCTATGGGGAACTTGTCGTTTCCATTTATATTCTTTCAACATTCGATCCAAATCTTCTAATAAAATGCCTTTTAAATTTTGTGCATGGAGTTGACGCAATCGCAGCGTCAACAATAAATGATACTGCTGATTCATCAAATCACCTCTTGTTAATCTACATGATACACGATTTCACATCAAAAAAAAACTCTATTAGAGAGTTTTAATAATTTGTTTGAAGATATTGCCTCTTTCTTCAAAATTTTTAAACTGGTCATAGGATGCACATGCAGGAGACAAGAGAACCACATCCCCCTTACTGGCAATACCTTCTGCCATTTGTATTGCTTCTTCCATGTTTTGCACTCTTACAGCATGTGGAAATGTCTCTTGAATGAACTGAGCACTTTCTCCAAATACGATAATAGATTTTAACTTACTTTCATAGGGTTTAAGCAAATCAAATGAAATATGCTTGTTAAACCCCCCTGCCAATAAAATGATGGGAGCACTGTATGCTTTAAGAGCCACTTCAGTCGATTCTGGATTGGTTGCCTTTGAATCGTTATAATATAAAACACCTTTTAATTCCTTAACAAATTCATTTCGGTGTTCAACACCCTTAAAACTAGAAATAACAGACCGAATGTCCGATAAATTTACCCCTGCCTTATAAGCAATAACACTGGCAAAACATGCGTTCATTAAATTATGGTCACCCACAAGTCTTAAGGCGTCTACTTCAAATAAAAATGTATCTAAATAATATATTTTATCATTAAGACGATATACATCTGCCTTTTCTTTAAGGGAAACATCAATGTGTTCTTTTATGTAATCTTTTGTGAGCCTCATTACATTTTTATCATCAATATTTCTTATAAATAATCCAACTTGATCGATGATTGATAATTTCGCTTGATAGTAATCTTCTTCTGTTTCATATCGATCCAAATGATCTGGACTTAAATTCATCAGGCTAAAGGTTTTAGGTTTGAATGTTTTTAATCCTTCAAGTTGAAATGCAGCAATCTCAAGGGCGACATCACGCGGAAAATCACCATCTTTAAAGACCGCTTCACTTAAGGCATAGCCCACATTACCTGCCAAAAGGGCTTTACTATCTTTTAGTTTCAACATTTCAAATAAAAGCATTGATGTGGTTGTTTTACCATTGGTCGCTGTGATGGCATGATAATGATACTTTTGAGAAAACAAACTTGCAAATTCAATTTCATTATAAACAAAATCAAACATCGAGACTACCTTATGGTCATTAGAAATACCAGGTGCCTTGATCACATATTCATAGGCTTCTTTAAGATCAGGTAGTTTTGAATCATCAAGATAAACAGAAATCCCCATCAACTCTAACGATTCTCTTTCAGGAAAATCACCTTGATTGATGAGGTCAACTTCATATAACTTTGACTGTAATAATTTTGCGACTCCGACACCCGATCGACCCGCGCCGATGATTAGAATTTTTTTCATAACAATGCACTCAAAGCAAGGCCAACTACCATTGCAATGATTCCTATGATATAGAAAATATTAACAACATCTTGTTCTTTCCATCCACTTAGAGTGAATGAATAATGAATGGGTGTGTAACGAAAAACACGCTTACCCCTTGTTTTCCATGAGATTTTTTGGATGATGACGGTTATTGTTTCAAAAACAAAAACAAAACCAAAAATAGCTAAGAAAAATTCAAGCTTCATCAAAATGCTTAAACCCGCTAAGAATGCCCCAAGAGGTAAAGATCCCACATTAATGTCATGATAAACAAAAGAATTTCCAGTCGTTCTAATTTATAAGCAAACCATGCAAAAGGAATCAGTGAAATAATAAATGTTCCTGCTGCCAAACCATCCATGCCGTCTGTTAGATTCACAGCATTGGAAGTCCCGGTTAAGAGAAATAAAACCAGTGGCAAATAAATATAAATAGAATCGATTGATATTTTTGTAAATGGAATTTCTAATACGGTTGAGCCTCCCATTAATTTAAACAAGATGAAGAATATAACAGCCAAAAGCATTTGTAGTAGAAATTTATGCTTGGCTTTCAAGCCATCATTTTTTCCATCTTTTATAATTTTATAATCATCGATAAATCCAATCAATGCATAAGAGAATAGCAAGTATATGAGTAAAGTCAAATCTTTACTGAAATTAAATCCATTGATGAATAAGGATATAAATATCGAAACAGATACAAATACCAGACCTCCAAAAGTAGCGGTCTTCGCCTTGTTTTTAAACTCATCCAAAGCATATTCGCTTACTGCTTGTTTGATATTGCTTTCATTAAAGAAAGTGATGAATCTGGGATAAAGAATCATTGAAACCCCAAATGCAGTGATAAACCCAATAATTGCTTTTAACATAATTATGCTCCTAATTCTAGATGTAAACCGACCACGCTGTCTTGTGTTAAAACCGTACCTGGTTTGATGGATTGCTCCACAACAAAGCCACTACCACTAATTTCTACTTGTAGATGTGTCATTGACCAGAAACTACTGACTTGTTTATAAGACCAACCGTGCATGTCAGGCATCTTGATTTCATCGCCACCTGTAAAGAGCATGACAATTTCATTTGATAATAATTTTGATCCTGGCGCAGGATATTGCTTGATCACATTATCGCCATTACCAATAACCAGTGAATTATACTTCTTTTCACGTAAATCTTCAAGAACAAACAAAGTTGACTGATTGATATAATGATCCAAGACATCAACACGAGTTTCTTCAATAAAGTTTGAACTGACTTCTTGATCAAAATCATAGGTTGCGACAACTTTACGAATGATTTCTTTAATTTGTTCTATTGCTGGCGTTCTGTTATGAGAATATTTTGCCTGATATACCACATATACCATGACTTGAGGGTCATCATATGGCAATCCGACCATGGCAGAGAAAATATACTCTTCAGGTGAATATCGCCCATCAACAACCATTTGTGCGGTTCCTGTTTTACCAATGATTTCTATGTCGGGCATGTAATAGCCCCCCATAGTACCATTTGTTACAACATCGCGCATGTTATGTTTAATTTTTTCTGCAGTAGATTCTTTGAAAACTTTCTTTCCAATGGTAGGTTTTGCTTTATAAACCACTTCATTGGTGTTGGGGTCTTTCATTTCATCCACAATATAAGGTTTAACAATATGACCATCTCCAAGGACAGTGGTATATGCTTGCATCATTTGTAACATCGTTACAGTGGAACCTTGGCCAAAACCATTTGAAACTTTCTCTAAAGGATAGTTCCATAGATCAACGCCACTAGAGTCTTTAATGCGATCCATACTCACAGGCGCAAAAAATCCAAGCTTGCCTAAGTAATTATGGAATATTTCTTGATCCAATCCCCCTTCACGCGTCAGTAAATCTGCGATCATGACGTTTGAGCTCATTGCAAATCCAGTTTGATAGCTGATGGTTCCCATTTGCCATTTATTAACATTATTTATTGTAAATACTGCCCCTTGTGGGGTTGGCAAACGATACCCCTTGCCATTCTTAACACCAAAGTGAAACTCATTGGCAAATAAAGTATAGTTATCATCCCATACGCCTTGATCTATCGCTGCTGCGACAGTAAAAGACTTCATAGTAGAACCTGGCTCAAATTCGTATTGTGCTCCTCTTGAGTTCCAGTTAGTATTGGGATCATTGGGATCAAATCGAGGGTATTCTCCCCAAGCCAATATCTTACCCGTTTTAACTTCCATTACAGAACCCCAAACTTCATTTGCGGCAGACTCACCATCTGAAATCTTACTCATTGAGCTTTCCATTTGTTCTTGGATGCTTCGGTCTAATGTCAATTTTATATCGTAACCATTGACAGGGTCTATGGTTTCATTTTCTGATCTTAAAATTTCGTAGCCATCTCGGTCTGTTTGTATTTTTTTGAAACCATTTTTACCTTGAAGTTCTTCATTATAAAGTGCCTCAATACCTAAATGACCTTTAATTTCTTTTTCTGCTTCTTCAAATCTTGCGAATCCAACTAAGTTTGGTGCAAAAGGAGCGAGTGGATAATTACGTGACAGTATGGGATCATAACCCAATCCCGGTAGTTGCGCTGCTTCAAGTTGATTTTTTTGATCTAAACTAATGTATTTCCCAGCAGCACCAAACTCTACTTGTTTGGAATCTTTTTGAAGTTGTTTCATGACTTCTTCAAATGGTACGTTTAATACTTCTGCGATTGTTTGAGCGGTGAGTTCTTTGTCAAAGACATATGCCGGCTCTTTTTTTGGTGTTAATCGTGTTTCATCAAGAATTGCATAAAGGGTATAGCTGACAACATCATGGGCCAAGACAACATTATTTCGATCCGTAATGGTACCGCGTTTTGCATACATTACTTTCTCCACATCACGAATGCCCTTTAGGGGTTCGCTCATATTTTGTCCTGAGTTAATGTGATATCCAAATATTGACACAACAAAAACATTGGCGCTGACGATTAAAAAGAACAGGACCAATGTTGAGCTGATGAATATTATTTTTGAATTTGATTTTAAACGCAAAACTATTCGCCTTTTCTAATGGTCACTGTATCATTGTGAGACTCAAGCCCTGCATCAGCAGCAATACTCACAACGCGGTTATAGTTTCTGAGTTCTTGAATATCAGCCATCAATGATTCAGTTTCAATCTTGACTAAATCAATTGCAAGACGGCTTTTTTCGTTTGTTTTGGCAAGTTGTTGATTTTCAGTTTTAATGAAGGTGGCTGTAAATAAGTACATCAATGAACTCAATGTTAATATCATTACTAAAACATTTGCCCATTTAATTTTTCTTACTATTTTTTTCTTTTTTAGTTTTGCCATGGTCATCTAACCCTCTCTATCGCTCTTACAATTGCACTGCGTGATCTGTTGTTGTCTTCTAGTTCTGATTTACTTGCTTTAATGGCTTTTGAAACCAGTTGATAGTCTAATACTTCTGCTTCGATTTGCGGTAAGCGCGGATTTACTTTTGAAGGCTTACCATATTCATTGAAAATGTTTTTCACAATTCTATCTTCTAGAGAGTGGAATGTGATGACCACAACCCTTCCACCTGGTTTCAGTAACTTGATGGCTTGATGGATGGCATCTTTCGCTTCTTTGAATTCATCGTTTACTTCTATTCTGAGTGCTTGGAACACTTTTTTTGCTGGATGACCTTTTCTAAGTTCTTTGCTTGGGTAAGCTCTTTTAATGATTTCCACCAAGTCAAAGGTTGTTTCAACAGGTCTTCCTTCAATGATGAGTTCAGCGATGCGTTTGGCATAACGTTCTTCAGCGTTGTTCTTAAAAATTTTTATTAAATCTTCTTGTTCGTATTGGTTTACTATCTCATAAGCACTTAAAGCTTGATCTTGATTCATTCGCATATCAAGTCTTGCATCATATCTGTATGAGAAACCGCGTTTTGGATCATCGAATTGTGGAGAAGAAACTCCTAAATCGAAGAGCACACCATCGAGTGCATTAATATCCATTTCATTGATAACGTGGGTTATTTCAGTATAAGATGCATGAACCAGTTTGAATTTACCTTTAAATGATTCTAATCTTTTTTCTGTTCTAACAATGGCTTCTGAATCTTTGTCAAAGCCAATGAGATATCCTGTGCTGAGGTGTTTCAAGATTTCGCTTGAATGGCCTCCCGCTCCTAAGGTTGCGTCTACATACACGCCATCTTCTTTGAGTTGTAGTAATTCAATGCATTCATCTAACATGACTGATATGTGTTTCATGAGAAGAACTCCGTAAGTGATTCAGCCACATCTTCGTAGTTTTCGCTGGCAAGACTGTAATATTCTTCCCATTTAACTTGATCCCATATTTCGATGTGATCGTTGACACCTACAATGATGCAATGTTTTTCTAGTTTAGCTTCTTTTGTTAAGTGAGCTGGTATTCTGATGCGTCCCATTGAATCGAGTTCACACTCTGCCGCCTTCGACATTAACATATGTGTATACATTCTTACTTCTCTTTTAGTTGACGGAAGTTTCTTTAGGTTCTCTACCACTTGTTGCCATTGTTCTGGCGTATAAATGGTGAGGCAGCCATCAAGGCCACGAGTAACAATCATGCGTTCGCCTAATTCTTCGCGAAATTTAACAGGAACAATGATGCGACCTTTAGCGTCGATATTGTGTTGATATTCACCCATGAACATGATTGTCACCCACTTTCTTCCACTCCGTACCACTTTGTACCACTATTCTAGCATATATTAAGATTCAAAGGAAGATGAAACACACAAAAAGACGCGATTTCTCGCGTCTTTTTGGTTTAATAATATTATTATGATTGAATGCTGGTTTATTTAAGAAATAACACGCCACTCTAACTCGATTTTGGCATCGAATCGATCAAAAACACGTTTCTTACATTCTTTAATTAATGCTGAAACATCATCAACATTTGCGTTGCCTACATTGACAATAAAACCAGGATGTTTTTCTGAAACCATAGCATCACCGATTCTAAATCCACGTAATTTAACTTCGTCAAACATCTTCCAAATATAAAGACTTTTACCATCTTTATCAACCGGTCTTTTGAATACGGAGCCTGCGTTGGCATAGTTTCTTGGTTGTTTAATATAGCGCTCATGTCTGTAAAACAAAATCTTATCGAGTGCTTTGTTATAATCTCCAGGTTTGGTTTTAAGACCTGCTCTTAAAACATAAACTGGTAATTCGTTGATTCTTGAGTATCGATAAGCAAAGAATTTTTCATCTGGATAAATCATTTCAACTTTTTGAGTTTCAGTATTGTATACTTCAATCCAATTGACATATTGTCCAATGGTAAATTCCCACTGCCCTGCATTCATGATTAAAGCCCCTCCCATTGTTCCTGGGATGTCCTCACAAAATTCCATGTCTCCAATTGATTGTTCACATGCAAACCATGCTAAACGGTGAAGTCTCGCACCTGCTTCAGTAATGATTTCTTCGTTTTTTAATGTAATGTCATTTAATAGAATTGTGATGATAAAAACATAGGATTCATCGTAGTATTCCTTGGTGAATAACATATTTGAACCATTTCCTATAATAATGATTTCTCTGTCTTTATAATCTTTTAATGCTTGTGCAAAGCCATCTACAGTGTGTGGTAATATCACTGTATTCGCACTGACGTCCAAACGCAATGTGTTATATCTTTTAAGTGAAGCGTCATTCATCACGAAATAATTTGTCATAATAACTCCTTTATACGATAAGTATCCATGTAAATATACATCTTTTAACATATTTATTCAAGTTATGGTTTAAGTAAATTAAACGAATACTTGAATATCGACTTAATATAACACATTTAAGATATAAATAAAAATCTATTAATAATTAAATAAAACAGTCCAATAGGTTGCTCCAGGTTTGCTTGGTATTTTATATGTAGAAATCCCCACTGATTTAAATTCAGAATCAAGAATGTTATCTCTGTGTCCTGCACTATTCATAAAAAGAATGTGTGTTTCTTGTGCATTTGATGAGGCAGAAGCAATGTTTTCTCCGAACACGATACTTGGATTAACAGTATTAAAATTTTGACCATTGGGTCTGATATGTGAAAATGATTCGGATATTTCTTTTGAACGAATGCCCGCGGCGTTAGCCAGGTCATTTGACCAAGTTAGGGGTGCTTTTCCCGCTTCTTGTCTGCTTAAATTCATTGCACTAAACATTGCTTTGGCTTGTTCTGAACTGATGTTGGCTTCTGGAACTTTCGAACCTTGAAGCAGAATTTGATTGATTGGATTTAGAATTACTTCATTTGTTACTTCACTTGTAGATATAAGTTTGCCATCACTGTATTTTTCTTGACTTACAATTTTTCTTTTTCCTTTGACACCATTCACTTCAACTTTTGTTTCACCTTTAAACAAGTTGGCGTCATTTTTGTTTTCTATTTGAAAATCTATTGCAATTATATGCTCGATATCTTTAATTGTAATCACAGGTTCTGGCTTAATCATTGGTTTAACCTCAGGTTTTACTTCCAGTTTGACCTCTGGTTTTTCCTCTGCCTTAAGCTGAGGTTTTGGAACTTCGATAATCAAAGATGCATCATTTTGATCAATATCAGTATTTGAAGCAGTTTCTTTTGCTTTCTCTGATTCATTTTGAATGATTTCCTCTTTAGATTCCACCACGATTTCTATTTCATCAATTTTATTAATATCTTTTTCTGCTTTGTCATTGATTTCAGTTATTATATTTTGGTTGTTTAAGTTTGGTTTTGTTTTTTCTTCACTCTTGATATATTGTGTTTGACCTAACAATACAATCACCAAGGCCGTTAAGGTAGTCATTAATTTAAAAACTCTTTTGTTTTCCATGTAGATCTCCTTTACCATTTTAGGTTAAACGTTTAAGTCGTTTTTGTCAATCCAAACGCCCTTATATTTGATTAACTATTAACCATGGTAAAAAGTTCTTATTCAAGTCTAGACAATATCAGCGGTATGTCTGCTGAAGTTAATATAGCCAGTGGCGATTCATTGGGATATCCATTTTCGGTCACTAAAATCGCAACGACATAGCTGCCTTTTTCATGATGTGCATTGAATACAGCCATGGCATCAAACACACTGGCCTTGGATGACAGGAAAATAACGCGTTCACTCTTATCTCTAAGTTGCATTAAACTCTCAAGGCTTACTTTTCCTTGAGTACACCCGTGTTCTTCGAAAAAGTTTGCAAACAAACGGTCGTAAAGTGCGCCAATATATTGTTTTTCGTGATAAATCGGTATGACTGAATAACCCATGTCTTTTTTAACATTCAAAATCATATCAAGAGAATCCCCTTTTTGCGCAAAATAAACTGGTTTATCAATTAAATCAACAATCAAGACAGGCTTATTAAGAGCGAGTGCGATGTTTTCTATTTCTAAGACAACATGGTCATGGGGTTCAGCTATGGCCTCATCATCCCCTACACGATTGTGTGTGATGGCATTTCTGAGTTGCGCAAACTCCAATAGGTCTAGACGATAAAATTCGATGGTCTTGTTTTTTCTACTGGCTTGATTCACCATTTGAGTAAATCCAATATAATTGACCTTTAAAAGGTTTTTGAGATACATTTCGATTGAAATGAATGCTTCGATAAATCGTTTTGAATTTTCCATAAGTTCCCCTTTTTGCATATTGTATCATAAAGAAGATAAAAAAAATCTCAAGTCTTTGACATGAGATTTTTTATTTATTTAACGTCTTCACGATTAGCACGGTGTGGTAAAC